>JAIXTU010000087.1 GCA_027483785.1 Flavobacterium sp. | reverse complement strand
GTAATGCGCGGCGTACCCTTTTTCGGCAATTTCGTCCATACGTTCGCTGCGTACTTGAATTTCGACCCAGCGGCCTTTCGGACCCATAACCGTGATGTGAAGTGCTTCGTAACCGGTTGATTTAGGCGAAGAAATCCAATCGCGTAATCTACTCGGGCTCGGTCGGTAATCGTCGGTTACAATCGAATAGATTTTCCAAGCAAGAAATTTCTCCTCGTTAGGTTGTGCTTTGTAAATGATGCGCAGCGCAAATTTGTCGTACACTTCTTCGTAAGTAACGTTTTGCGCTTTCATTTTACGGCGAATCGAGTAAATGGACTTCGGTCGGCCTTTTATCGTGTATTGAATTCCTTCAGCATCGAGCGATTTCTTAAGAACGTCGGATATGCTTTTAATGTATTCGTCTTGTTCTTCCTTGGTTTCTTTTATTTTACTGAGAATTTCCTGATAGACTACGGGTTCGGTGTATTTGAGTCCGAGGTCTTCTAGTTCGGTTTTGATGTTATAAAGTCCGAGACGATGTGCAAGAGGTGCGTAGATGTATAGCGTTTCGGAGGCTATTTTCATTTGTTTGTGCTCCGCCATCGAATCCATGGTTTGCATGTTGTGCAAGCGGTCGGCGAGTTTTATCAGAATTACGCGAACGTCGTCGTTAAGTGTCAGCAACATTTTGCGGAAATTCTCGGCTTGAATGGAAATGTTGTGCTCTTTTTGAACTTGCGAAATTTTGGTAAGACCTTCTACCAGCTGCGCTACCTTTTTGTTGAACATACGTTCGATGTCGGCGACAGTAAGCGGCGTATCTTCGACAACGTCGTGCATTAGTGCTGCTGCGATTGCCGTTGGACCAAGACCGATTTGAGACGCTACTATTTTAGCGACGGCAATTGGGTGAAAAATATAAGCTTCTCCTGACTTGCGTCGCTGATCTTTATGTGCGTCTACAGCTACATCGAATGCTTTGCGTATCAGCTTTTTATCGTCTTCGGATAGTGTTTGGTAGCTGATGCGTAACAGTTCTTTGTATTCTTTCGCAATGGCTTTGTTTTCCAATTCTAATTCAACCTCGGTCATACCTTTGCTTTAAAATTTGAATGTAGCAAATTTTGTGCAATAATTCAAGTTCAGAATTAAATTTTAGAAACCTCGTTGGCGTGCGGCTTCAAAGAGTAAAATAGCTGCGGCCACGGATACATTCATAGAGTCAACTTTGCCGCGCATCGGAATGATGATGTTTTGTTGAGCAGCTTCGCGCCAGATGCTGGTTAGGCCTGTAGATTCGGCCCCGACGGCTATGGCTGTGCCTTGGGTAAAATCGACGCGATCGTAATGATTGGCATTTTGTAAGGTTGCAGCAAAAATTGAGATTTTATTTTTAGTGAGGAATTCGATTGCTTCCGCAGAACTAGAAATGGCAACCGGAACGCTGAAAACACAACCCACACTCGAGCGAATAACGTTCGGATTGTACAGATCGGATAAATTGTCGGCCAGAATGACCGCATCGGCTCGAACGGCGTCGGCTGTGCGGAGAATTGCACCCACATTTCCTGGTTTTTCGATACGTTCGGCTACGAGAATCAACGGATTTTCGGGCAGTTGAAGTTCTGCTAAGCCATGCGATTTCGCTGCTGCAACGGCTATGATGCCTTCGGTGCTGTCCCGGTAAGCTAATTTCTGATAAACGGCTCGGCTTATCGAAATGCGTTCCTTGGCTTGTGGAAGTTCTCGTTCGTTAAAAATTTCGTCGCAAAAAAGTACTTTTTCAAGAACATAACCCGATTGAACTGCAAGTTCGATTTCCTGAATGCCTTCGATAACAAAAGCGTTGGCTTGCCGGCGTGCTTTCGACTTTTCTTGCAACAGCAGCAGTTCTTTTACTAACGGATTTGAAAGCGATTCGATTTTTTTTTTTTTTTTTTTACCGCGTGATTTAATTTCCAAATACTTGTTTAACGTATTTAGGGTCAAATCTTCGGGTTTGGTGAGTATGGTTAAAATTCCGTGTTTGCGCAATTCGGCTGCTAAGGCGCGCTTTTCAAAGGCAAATTTTTCTGCTATAGCATGGTCGTAAATTTCACGAAGGTTATTTGCTTTCTTTTCAGCAATTTTATCAAGTTCGGTATTGGTGAAAAAAATCACAACCACTAAGTGCGATTTGGCTAAACCTTTCAAATATTTAAGTTGTCGTTGCCAACCATCGCGCGTTTCAAAGTTGGTGTAAATCATTAACAAACTTCGCTGACGAACGTTGGTTTTTACGTAAGTATACAGTTTCCCAAAATCAGTTTCTTGGTACTTGTTATCGATGTTGTACAAGTTTTCGAGAATTTGCTGCATGTGAATGGCACGGCGTTCGGCCGGAACTTTGTTATCTACAAATTTGGCAAAACTTACCAATCCGGCTTTATCTCCTTTTCGAAGAATGGCAGAACTCAGCACCAGTGAAGCATTCACGGCGTAATCGAGTAAGGAGAGTCCGTCAAAAGGCATTTTCATCACGCGGCCGCGATCGATAAGCATATACACATTTTGCGAACGTTCTTCTTGGTACTGATTTACCATGAGTTGTGATCGTTTGGCGGTAGCTTTCCAATTGATGGTTTTTAAATCGTCGCCGGTAACGTAATCTTTAATTTGTTCGAATTCAGTTGCTTGCCCAATTCTGCGTACTTTTTTAATTCCGTACGCATGAACTTGCGGCGTTGCGGCAATGAGTTCGTACTTTTTGAGTTGTATGAAACTCGGATACGATTTGGTATTCTGCGCCAGCGGATGTACTTGTTTTCGTGCCAGTAATCCCAAGGCGGTTTGGGCAATGGTAACGACATTTCCAAAATCGTAATCGCCGCGTTCTAATGGTTTTATCTCGTACGTTTTGGTTAATCGTTCGCGTTCGTTGAGCTGAAATTCCAAACTGAAATTCCGAATTTGCAATAAAAAGGGAAGCTCATCGATTACCTTCAGTTGAATAGGGAAGTTATAAGCCGATTGAATAAGCAGCTGCACGGGATTCTTATCTCCGTTAGAGATTTTTTCGGCTACTTTTCGTTGAACGCGAATGGGCTTTTTCAATCCGAATAAGCGCAAGATTTCGTAGCCCAATAAACCGCAGTAAAAAATCGATAAGAGGACAGCCGAATAAAATAGTTGCGAAAAGAAAAAACTAAGCACAAACAGCACAATCAACAGCGCCATTCCAAAGAAAAAGCGGTTGGTAGGAACGAGGTTGAATATGCGATTTAATCTTTTCACTTAGCGTGGAATTTCAGTGTTTTCGATAATTTGAGTAATGATTTCTTTTGCTGTTACGCCTTCCATTTCGCGCTCTGGCGATACTACAATGCGGTGAATCAATACTGGAACGGCAGCTGCTTTAACATCGTCTGGAATAACGAAATCGCGACCGGCGATCGCTGCAAAAGCTTTTGCGGCATTTAAAATGGCGATACTTGCACGTGGCGAAGCGCCCAGAAAGATAAACGGATGTTCTCGCGTCTGACAAACCACTTGGGCAATGTACTTCAGTAAGTCGTTTTCTATCAATATCTTACGAACCGTTTGCTGCAGCGTTTGAATGTCAATTCCTTTGATTACCGACCCAATAGCAGCTGTTTTATCGGTTCCGTCCTGATTGTTTTCACGAGTAAGAATTTCAATTTCGTGATCTAATTCCGGATGTTCGATATTGATTTTGAACAAGAATCGGTCGAGTTGCGCTTCGGGAAGTCGATACGTACCTTCTTGTTCAATCGGGTTTTGGGTGGCAAGTACTAGAAACGGCGCGTCCATGGTGAATTGTTCGCCGTCGATGCTAATTTGGCGCTCTTCCATAACTTCGAATAAAGCCGCTTGGGTTTTTGCTGGCGCGCGGTTAATCTCGTCTATGAGAACAAGTTGCGAAAATATCGGTCCTTTACGAAACTGAAACTCCGAGGTTTTCATGTTAAACGTTGAAGTTCCCAAAATATCCGACGGCATTAAATCGGGTGTAAATTGAATCCGATTGAATTGAATATCAAGCGATTTAGCAACCAATTTAGCTGTCAGTGTTTTTGCGACTCCGGGCACACCCTCGAGCAATACGTGGCCGTTGGCTAAAATAGCCGCGATCAGGTAATCGAGAACGTCTTCTTGACCAACAATTACTTGCGCAATATTGTCGCGAATGGCATCCACAGCCGTGCGCAATTCTTGCAAATCTATCTTTTGCTCAAATTGTGGCAAATGGGTTTCTTCAGGCATGGGCGTATTTTCCATATTTAGTCTGTTTTTTTATTGAAGAATTTGTCTAGTGCGTCGTTCAGTTCAATTAAATCTGCTTTCGTAAAGCTAACTTTTTCGTTTCCAAATCGGATGATCAAATCGATCAATGATTTAACTTCCTCATCTGATTTCCCGGATTTCAAGCGAAGTTTTCGAATAAATGTTTGATCTAAAACATCGGTTTGGAGGAAATACTCCGATTTAATTCGGTCAAAGAAGTAAATGAGTTTCTTCTTAATTAAGTCGTCGTGATTGGTTTGGTTGTAATAAAGATTTCCGATTGTTCGAACAAAATCAACTGTGGTATTTCGATTAGGTACCAATTCGGGAATGATACGCTGCATGCGACGCGAGCGGAATACCATCAGTAAAAATAAGCTGAGCAGCAGTAGTTGCCAAGCAATTTCTAAGGCGCGGTTTTCAAAAATAAATCGAAGTGGAGAACTAATTCTGTCGCTGTTTGCGTTGTAATTCACATACCAATCGATTGGCTTATCGTTGATGAATGACAATAAATACGACGCTTTTTGTCGAGATTGTTTTTTATGCAGCAGATCGATATTACTGAAATGATACGGATTTCCGTTTAGATAAAATTTCCCCTTACCGTATTGAATTTCAATAGCTTCTACATATAAACTGTCTGCTTTTTTTGCGGAAACGATTCGTGTTGTCGCTGGATCGACTTTTTTGAAAGTACTACTAGGAAACAAACTGCGTGCTTTGTTTATCTCGTTCTCTTTGATTTCGAAATTGTAATGCGGTTGCAGTTGAAAATGAAGCGAATCGCGTAACATTTGTGGATAAGTAAACGCGGAAATCATCACTTTCGAACCGGCATCAACGTACTTTAGTAATTCTTCCACCGAAGATTCATCGATTTGCACGTTCATGGGCAAGACAAACAGGTAGTTTTTGTCGGCGTGATATGCAGTATCGTTCTCGAATTCGATATAAGGAGTTTGAAACTTCTTTTGAATTGGCTTTTCCGACAAGGCGTTTACCTCTCGGTCGAAAATGTATAAATCAAGCGGATCTTTTTCGTATAACTGAAATTTTGGAGTCCAATTGATTTCCTTCGTTTCTTCGCTTTGAACGATTGTGAGTAGCAAACAAAGTAAGACCAAAATACCGACTAAAAATCCTGTTTTTCTATCCATTTAGTCGCTTATTTAACAGGTTAAACGACTTTTCCATTTCACTAAAATCAGTGTTTTTTAGTTCCTTTTCGCCATACCAAACATTTTCAAAAACATAAACCACATGGTCGAAAAAACTTCTGATTTGCGTATTCTTAATCTGTCTTCTGAAATCAATATTCGTTTTGTCAGTATCGTAAATAATTGTTCCCGCCGCAGCTAACTTCTTAATCGTTAATAAGTAAATAACTCGGCTGGCGAAGCGGTAATTTTCTTCTTTTTTAAATTGTACCAGTAACTGCTCCAAATTCTCTTCGGTTGCTTCTACGGAAGTGGCAAAATCGAATTGAAAGTCGGTTTCCTTATTTTCGAAAAACCAATTTCCCTTGTGTTTAATTACGGCACGAACGATAATGTAAATCACAATCGCAAGTAAAATTAAGCCCACAGTGTTTATTAGAGTGTCTACTGCGTTTTCAAGTGATTTCTGGCTGTCAAAGTCAAACAAATCATTGAGCAGTCGTGCGAGCCATGCTTTAAGCTCATCCCACAAATTGGACACCGCCTTTTTTTCCTGATACTGAAAGTCGCTATCGGCGTATTTTTTTATCAAGTCATCATTGATCGTCTTATAGATACGAGTAGTATCCACAAACGTCTGGTTTGCTGCCAATGAATCGGAAACTTTATTCGGGATTTCGCTCATGGCTACTTTAAGTCGGGTTTTTGAAGAACAACTTTAGCCATACGCAACGGTAAAATCAGGAAATAGAACGAAATCAGAAACAAGGTTACGAATATGATTCCGAAGTTTACGTATGCAGGCATTACGATAGCATATCGTGTTACGAAACCTTCGAGAAAGCCAGCGCAAATCAGAAAAGGGTAGGTGGTCAGGAAAATGTAAAACACGTTTCTAAACGTTCGCTTAAACGAATCAAATCGGGAGTAAGTTTCAGGAAATAGAATAGATCCGCCCAAAATAAAACCGCAGGCAGCTTGCATCGTTATGGCAAATATTTCCATCGATCCATGTATCCATATTCCTTGAACGGATTCATACAATACGCCTTGTTCGTAAAAAAAGTACTGAAACGAACCCAGCATAATGCAGTTAATTAACAGTACGTATGCTGTGCCAATTCCAAGGAAAATACCGTACAAGAAGCACCTTAAACCTACAAATAGGTTGTTCATTGTAATGCCAATAAAACTGCCCCAGTTGCTGCCACTACTGTAAACCGCAGTCGGATTTCCAGCTTTAATGTTTTCTAAAGTTTGGTTGACATATGCGTCGCCTAAAATTAATCGCACAAAGCTCGGATCGTATTTAGCCGAAATAATTCCAATACCTACTAAAACGAAAAATGCGATGAAGGTCCGGTAAATATATTTTCGGTAACGGTAATTAAGCATCGGAACTTCTAAAAAGAAAAAGTTAACCAGCCGATTTCGCTCTTGCCGCCGCGTTCGGTAAATTTTTTGAAAAACCTCTACCGTTAGTTGATTGAGGTACGCTTTTGTGCGACTTTTCGGATAAAAAGTTTGTGCAAAAGAAAGGTCGTTTACTAACTCAATGTACATAGACGCCATCTCGTCGGGCGATTTAACACTTCTGGTCTTGATTATTTGTTCATATTCAAGCCATTTTTCTTTATTTTGCTTAATAAAGGCTACCTCTCTCATCGAAAACGAAAATAAGGATTATGAGCGAAATTTCAATACTTACCACGCAAAATGTTGCCATAGATTTTACGGCTGCCAGTATCGGACAACGTATCTTAGCAACAATTTTAGATACGTTAGTACTTATAGGATATAGTTTCTTTATCGTTTTTTTTGTTTATCAGTACCTTGGAGTGGCAGATTATATCAGAGATCTCGATAATTGGTCGCAATTGGCTGTAGGGATTTTTTTCTTCTTTCCTTTAATTATTTACAGTGTTACACTCGAAACAATCTTGGAAGGGCAGTCGCTCGGTAAGAAAATCGTCGGTATTCGCGTTGTAAAAATCGACGGTTACGAAGCCGGCTTTGCCGATTACCTAATTCGTTGGTTTTTCCGTTGCATTGATGTACTAATCGCGAGCGGGACAATTGGTTTAGTTGCTATTATCGCCACAAAGCGTTCGCAACGATTAGGCGATTTAGCTGCTGGAACTGCTGTGATTTCCCTACGCCGTAACGCCTCCGTAAAACAAACGATTTTGATCGAGCTGGAAGATAATTACAAACCAACGTATCAACAGGTTTTAAAACTTTCCGACAACGACGTTCGTATCATAAAGAATGTATTTGAGACCGCGTCAGCCGAGTTCGATGTGGCGCGTATCAAGCAGCTGCGAACTAAAGTCGAATCGGTTATCGGCGAACAACCGCAGGAATTAAGCGACACCCGTCTGATCGACACAGTCTTGCGCGATTATAATTACTACACCGGACAGGCGTAAATTTAATGTCTTTATTCTCTTTAGTTTATCGTTTCTTTGGGCACATCCTGCCGCATGAAATAGGTTGAAGTGCATGCGGCAGGTCGGGCTTTTCGCGTCAATATCCCGTTTTGCACGCCGTTCAACTTGGCTCAAAAAAGGGCTTCTTTCAGTCGCCTTTTTTCAAGCCGTTTCACTGCGCCCAATGCCGGTCTATTTCTGCTGCAATCCCTTGTGCAGGCAATCGTCTACCAAATTCGTTTCCTCTAAATCGCTGCTCTTTATTCGAGCATAAAAAAATCCGGCACTGAGGCCGGATTTTAAATATAAATATTTGGTGGTTAGTCTGCTTGGTTGTGCTCTTCTTCGATGCGTTTATGTTCGGCATCCGAAATGGTATCGCACAATACTGGCGTTGCAATGAATAGGGAAGAGTAGGTTCCTACAACAATACCAATCAACATCGCGAAGATAAATCCACGAATCGATTCGCCGCCAAAAATGAACATGATTAAAAGTACCATGATCATTGTAAGAGACGTATTTAAAGTACGTGACATCGTTGAGTTAATCGACTGGTTTACGATGTGGTTAAACGATCCTTTTGTTTTTCCACCTAAATACTCACGTACACGGTCGAATACAATTACGGTATCGTTCATCGAATAACCGATTACGGTAAGAATCGCTGCAATAAAGTGCTGGTCGATTTCCATACCAAAAGGCATTACCTTCCATAATAATGAGTACAGACCCAATACGAAGATAACGTCGTGTGCTACCGCGGCAATCGCACCTAAAGAGTACTGCCACTTTCTAAACGATATTTTTAAGTAAAGGAATACAATAAACATCGCACCTAAAACAGCCCAGTACGCATTTGTTTTGATGTCTTCCGCAACAGTTGGTCCTACTTTCGAAGCTTGTAAAATTCCTAATTGCTTGTTGTCAGAGGTCTTAACAAACTTGTCGTAAGTCATATCCGCAGGGAAGTGCTTCTTCAAACCTTCAAACAGCTTGTCGTTTACCTCTTTATCAGCTGCGGTTCCGTTTTCGTTTACTTTGTATTTAGTCGTGATTTTTAATTGGTTTTTGCTTCCAAAAACTTTGGCTTCTACAGCACTTCCGAAAACTTTTGATAATTCTTCTTTAACTTCTTCGGTCGAAACTTCTTTATCAAAGCGTACTTGGAAAGTTCTTCCACCCACAAAGTCAACACCGTAGTTTAAGCCGTTTGTAGCCAACGAAGCTACAGAAACGATACAAACTACTAAAGAGAAAATATAGAATCCTTTTTTGTATTTCAAGAAGTCAACATTAAAGTTGGTGAACCAGTTTTTAGTAAGGTTCGTGCTAAACTGTAATGAGTGCCCTTTTGCAATACTCCAATCAATCAAGATTCTTGAGATGAAAATTGAAGTAAATAAAGATGTTACGATACCAATTAATAACGTAAGAGCGAAACCGTATATCGGGCCGCTTCCGAACAGTAATAATACAATACCTGTTAAGATGTGCGTAACGTTTGCATCAACGATCGAGCGCATTGCACCTTTCCATCCATACGATGCTTTAACAGCCTCTTCGATTGATTTTCCGTGACGCAATTCTTCTTTAGCTCGTTCATAGATAATAATGTTCGCATCTACTGCAGTACCCATTGTAAGTACGATTCCTGCAATACCTGGTAAAGTAAGTACGAAACCAGCGCTCGCCATTACACCAAAAATGAACAATAAGTTTACAGCAAGAGCAATGTTTGCATACCAGCCCGCTCTTCCGTAAAATACAATCATCCAAAGTGATACCAGTAACAAACCAACTAAAGATGAGTTTATTCCGTTATCGATGGCTTCTTGACCTAAAGACGGACCAACAACCTCAGAAGAGATAATGTCTGCGGCAGCAGGAAGTTTACCAGCACGTAATACGTTTGCTAAGTCTTTCGTTTCTGTTACATCGAAGTTTCCAGAAATTACAGAATTTCCACCAGAGATTTTTCCAGACGAAACTCCTGGAGCTGAGTAAACTACGTCGTCGAGTACAATTGCGATAAAGCCTTTTTCAGTGTAGGCTTTTTCAGTCATCTCTTCCCAAGTCTTTGCACCGGCACCGTTCATAGACATGTTTACACATGGCTTACCTAATTGGTCGAATGAATCGCGAGCATCGGTAATAACACCACCACTCATTGGAGCAGTATTGGTTCTATTGCTCTTTAAAGCGTATAGTTCGAAAGTTTCTTCTTCTTCTTTAGTTTTATCGTTTACCTGATTAACTGGTTTACCCCAAACAAATTGAGCGTAGCGCAACGCTGGACCCATCAAGGCTTTTACATCCGCACGTTTCAAATATCCGTTGATTGCTGCGGTATCTTTTTTGGCATAAATACCTAAAACCGGGCCACCACCTTGTGCAACCATTTTACCAACAAGCGGACCCGCTTCAGCTGCAGCAGTTGTATCTTTTGAATCGGTTAAGAGTTTTGCTAATGAATCGTTTTTAGTTGTTGTAGGTGTTTCTTTTACAGCTACAGTCTTTTCGGTCTTTTTCAATAAATCGTTAGCTGATAGTAAGAAATTACCAACTTCTTCAATCTTGAACGTTTCCCAGAACTCTAATTGAGCCGTACTTGAAAGTAGTCTCTTAATACGGTCAACGTCTTTCGCGCCTGGTAATTCAACCAAGATTCGGCCAGACTCACCAAGCTTTTGAATATTTGGTTGTGTTACACCGAATTTATCGATACGTTTTCTCAATACTTCGAAAGCCGAGTCAACCGATTCGTCAACTTTTTTACGGATAACTTTTTCAACTTCTTTATCAGACATATTGATGTTAACGCCGTCTTCGCCTTGTAGTAAGCGATTAGCAAAAATGTCTGGCGAAGCTAATGGCGTACCGTTAGCTACTTCAGCGAAAGCTTCAAAAAACGCATCAATATAATCTTGATTACCTTTCTGATTCCTTATTGCTTGATCAAGCGCTTTGTTAAAAGCTGGATTGGTAGTCTTGTTCGCCAATCCTTTCAAGATGTCTTTTACTGAAATTTGAAGCGTTACGTTAATACCGCCTTCAAGGTCAAGACCTTTGTTGATTTTCTTTCCTTTTACGTCGTTGTAGGTAAAGTAATTCAGAAATACTTTTTGTTTCCCTATGGAATCCAAGAACTTTACTTCTTTCATCGGATCGCCTTTGGCATATGCCTTAGCTTTCTTTTCCCACGTATCTGCAACAAATGTAAACGTCAACTGGTAAATGGAAACCAGCGCGAACAAGATGGCAAAAAACTTAACTAAACCTCTATTCTGCATTACTTACTAATTAATTAAAACGTTGTTTTCTTGTCTTAATGATGTTAAAAATCTTCTAAATGTTTGGATATGAGGAACTAAATACGTATACTTAGGTCACCCTATTTTTTAAAACGGACAAATATATAATATTGACGCTATTTGCACCAATTTATTTGTTTGAAATACACAAAAGGCTGTCGATATCAACAGCCTTTCGTTGTATTTGTCTTAGAAATTTATTCTAAAATCGATTTTAAGTCGGCATTCATCGCGCGAACTGCCTCAGCACTCTTCGCGAATAGTTCTTTTTCTGCCTCATTTAAATTGATGGTAACTATTTCTTCTAATCCGTTTCTGCCAATGACGCAAGGAACTCCGATGCAAATATCGTTTTGTCCGTATTCGCCTTCTAGATAAACCGAACAAGCAATCATTTTGCGTTGATTATTTAAAATACTGTCTACTAAATACGCTACAGATGCTCCGGGTGCATACCAGGCTGATGTTCCTAGCAGTTTTGTAAGTGTAGCTCCACCTACCATAGTTTCGGCAGCAACTTGTTGCAACGCTGCTTCGCTAAGAAACTCGCTAACAGGAATTCCGTTATATGAAGCTAATCGCGTAAGCGGAATCATGGTTGTGTCGCCGTGGCCACCAATCACCATTGCTGATACGTCGTTTGCAGGTTTATCTAAAGCTTTCGATAAAAAGTACTTGAAACGAGAACTATCGAGAGCGCCTCCCATACCAATGATTCGATTCTTTGGTAAGCCTGTAGCTTTCAAAGCCAAATACGTCATGGTATCCATTGGATTCGACACAACTACCAAAATGGCGTTTGGCGAATGCTGAAGTACGTTCTCGGCAACCGATTTTACGATTCCGGCGTTAATTCCAATCAACTCTTCACGTGTCATTCCTGGTTTACGTGGGATTCCTGACGTAATTACAACCACATCGCTGTTTGCAGTTTTGGTGTAGTCGTTTGTAACACCACTTAATTGTGTATTAAAACCTGTCGTGGTAGCGCATTGCATGATGTCCATCGCTTTTCCTTCAGCAAACCCCTCCTTAATGTCGAGGAGTACAACTTCTGAAGCAATTCCGCGATATGAAATGATATCGGCACAAGATGCGCCCACGTTGCCGGCGCCAACAATAGTAACTTTCATGTTATTCTAATTTAATGGAAATGGTATTGAATTGAAATGTTTGAGTTTACAAATTTACCGAACGCAAGCGAACTTTGTATGTAAAAGTTCTTTAATTGGTATCGACCACTAATTTCGCCAATAATATTTGTCTTTGTTTTTTTTAGGGTTTCAAGAGCTGTATTCACAGTGCTTTGGAGTGGAAATACGTCTTCAATTGCTCCTCGATTTCCCGAAACTGAGTACTTGAAATCGCTGCTGTTAAAAATCACTGCACTGATTAGCTCGAATTTCTTCCAAACTTTTGAACCGTTGAGCTGAAATTGGTAGGTATTTATGTCGCTATTTAGCGCAGTCAAGCCCAAATTTCTGAAACCTGTTTGAACGTCTAAAAATTCTACAGTTATATCTTCTTTAGAGTAACCTGCGAACGCTGAGATATAAATTTTTTGTGCTTCTAACTTTTTAAAATACCTGCTAATTGTATGTTTAAAACCGAAACCGCCAACTTGATATTCTACATTTTTTAAAATGGTTCGAGGTGCAATTTTTGCTACGAAATCTGTTCCAAAACCTAAACCTACAGTAGCTTGAATATACGGGTAAAAGATGGTTTCGCGATCTACTCCTTCAGGTGTGCGCATGCTTACGGGTTCGTCATTAAGTGTTCCTGTAAGCGTCACATATTGATCATCGCCAAGCGTTGTCGGTGTTATCACCTGCGTTCCTTCGCTAATTTGAAAAAATTTAAGCTCAGTTTGATTGAGCGTAAAAGTTTGGTCGCGTTGGGGAACAAAAAAAGCGTTAAAATGCAGACCAACATTTACGTCCCAGCGATCCAAATTTCGGGGCGTATTTACCCAGCTCGACGCAGCTTGGTATACAGCTGCGTCGGTTGCCGGTGTAATGTATCGATCTGTGAGAAGAAGGGCATCTTGAATCAGATTCCCAATTTCAGTTATCGTGGTGTTTTGTGCTGTCGCAGAAACAGATGTAACAAAAAAAGCTAATATGTAACCACTTATTTTACGCATCAATTTTTGCGTAAACCGCGTTCTTTTCGATAAAGTCGCGTCGTGGTGGAACTTCATCGCCCATCAACATTGAGAAAACCTGGTCAGCTTCAGCTAGACTGTCGATCGTAACCTGACGTAATGTTCTGAAGTTAGGATCCATCGTTGTTTCCCACAATTGTTCTGCGTTCATTTCTCCAAGACCTTTGTAGCGCTGGATTCCGGCATTTCCGCCCATACGTTCGTTGGCTTGATCACGTTGGATATCATTCCATGCATACTCTTTCTTGTTACCCTTTTTCACTAGGTAAAGCGGTGGAGCAGCAATATATACGTGCCCTTGCTCGATGAGTTCTTTC
>JAIXTU010000235.1 GCA_027483785.1 Flavobacterium sp. | reverse complement strand
GTATGCAAACGATGCGATAAAAACCATTTTGGGTTATCAACCTGAAGAAGTTATCGGCATGAATTTTTGGCGTCTCACCGAAGATCCCGAATTTATCGGCGCGCGTTATCACGATAATTATAACGACGAGCGTTTGTATTTGAGAAAGTTAAAATGCGCCGATGGTACTACAAAAATTATTCAATGGAAGGATAAAAAATACGACGATAATTTAATAATCGGAACTGGGCAAGACGTAACTGGTGAAATAGATATCCAAAATAAATTTCAAATGCTGATCGAAAATGCCATCGATGCGATTTTTGAGGTTGATAATCAAGGAAATATTACCTTCTTGAATGCGTTTGCACTTCGGTTACTTGGCGCAACTAAAGAAAAAGTTATCGGCAAAAAGTACACAAAGTACATTCGAGCCGATTACCGCAAAAAGATGTCGCACTTTTACGACTATTTGGTCGATTCAGATGCAACATTCCCCACTATTGAACTGCCCATCATCAACGATAACGGCGATGAAATTTGGATCAGTCAGAAGATCACCATCCGACGCGATGTGAGCGGAAAAGTTATTGGCTATTCAGGAATTGCAAGAAACATTACCGATTTAAAACGTATTCAAGACAGTGAAATTCTGCGACAGCAAAAGATAGAACGTTACAGCCAAACAATTACTAAGCTTTCGCTGAACAATTACTTACGACACAAAAATCTGACTGCCATATTGCAGTTTATTCTTCGAAAAGCATCTCAAGAAGCTAACGTACAGCACGTGAGTTATTGGGATTTCACTTCGCAAAAAATAACTTGCCAATGTCTGTTTGAAGTCGAAACGAATTCGTTTTCAAAAGGTTGGACCATCACAAGAGCGCAAGCACCTAATTACTTTCAAGCACTCGAACAACTTAATCTAATCATAGCAAACGATGCCTTAACCAACGTACATACGATCGATTTTCGCGATAAATATTTGAAAGAGAAAAATATTAAATCGCTACTTGACGCGGCTATCATTCGAAACGGAAAAATCGTTGGTGTACTTTGCTTCGAAACCATTACCAAACACGTGTTCGATAACGAAGATATTGCATTTATACGCTCGGTTTCCGACATCATATCGTTGGCAATCGAAGCCCAATTGCGGAAAGATATAGAGGAAAAGTTGGCGTATCGCTCCGACTTACTAACCGCTATGGCAAAGTGTACCGAAGTTTTCTTGAACAACAAGAACGCCGAAGATATGTTTGCCCAAACATTCGAAATCATTGGAAACACAACTGATGCCGACCATATTTATTTCTATGGAAACGACCCCCTTTCAAACTTGATTTCGCAAACATATAAGTGGGGACGACCCGGAATAGCGCTACAGATTACGCCGCTCCAAAAATTCACACACCAAAATTTAAAAGAAATTACCGAGCCGCTTAAGCGCAACGAGATTTATCAATCCTATCCAGAACAAATGGACGATGGATTCCTCAAAACTGTGCTGTTGCAGAATGAAATAAAATCGATTTTAATACTGCCCATTTTTAAGAACGGACTTTTCTCTGGCTTCATTGGTTTCGACGATTGCAGTAAAGAACGCGAATGGACTGAAGACGAAATCTCTATTTTTCAAACCTTAGCCAATAATATTAGTAATGCTCTAGAACGCTACGAAGCCGAGCGCTTGATCTACGAATCGGAAGAGAAATTTAAGTTGTTGGCTACAAACATGCCCGGAACCATTTACCTGGCGCGAAATAGTAGCGACCGACCGATTGCCTTTATAAACGATCATATTACAACTCTGAGTCAGTACAGTAAAGATGATTTTTTACGAAACGGTTTAAAAATAACCGACTTATGCCATCCCGATGATTTGGTAGAAATCAACAATGAAATTAATAAAGCTGTCGCTGAAAAAACTGTTTTTTGCGTCACGTATCGTTTGCGTAAGAAAAATGGCGATTACATTTGGGTAGAAGAATACGGAGGAGTTATTGAAATTAATTCGACGGTACATTTCATAGAATCGATTATCATCGACATTAGTGGTCGGAAACAAACCGAGTTGGCTTTGGAAGCGCGTGATTTTGCTGAAGCTGCCAATAAAGCGAAGTCGGAATTCCTCGCTAATATGTCGCACGAAATTCGAACGCCACTTAATGGCATTATCGGATTTACCGATTTACTGATGAAAACCAATCTGCAAGACATACAAAAGCAGTACATGGCAACCATCAATCAATCGGCCTCTTCCCTACTCGATGTCATCAACGATATATTGGATTTTTCAAAGATCGAAGCGGGAAAATTAGACCTCGACTTCCATCCGACCGATGTGTGGGAAATGGTCGACCAAGTGCGGGATTTGATTTCGTATGAAGCCAATCAGAAAGAACTCGACTTCATCATAGACATCGACGCTGATGTGCCGCAATCTATTGAAATAGATTCTGTTCGCTTAAAGCAGATTCTTATCAACCTGCTCGGAAATGCTGTGAAGTTTACGAATGAAGGATCCATATCATTTCGAATTATTTCACTCGAAGCAAGCGATACATGCCTACACAAATTACGGTTTCAAGTTGCCGATACCGGTATTGGAATTCGACAAGAAAACCGAGACAAAATATTCAAAGCTTTTTCGCAAGAAGACAATTCTACGACGCGAAAATTTGGTGGAACTGGCTTAGGATTGAGTATATCAAACCAACTTTTAGGCTTAATGAACAGCAAACTTCACGTCATCAGCGAAATAAATCACGGAAGTACATTTTATTTCGATCTACAAGTAAAGATTGCCAAGCCGCAAGTAATTGAAATCGTAGAAAAACCGACTGTAGTTGAAAATACTGCTGTTCCAGAATCACTCGATTCTTTAGGGAATGAGAACCTTCAAATACTGTTGGTTGAAGACAACAAGGTGAATATGTTGCTTATTAAAACTATTTTGAAGCAAATGTTACCTAATGCCAATCTGGTCGAAGCTGAAAATGGCGCCATTGCGGTAAATCGCTGTGCGGAACAAAACTTCGACTTTATTTTTATGGATATTCAAATGCCGGAGTTAAACGGATACGAAGCCACTCATGCCATAAGAAACATTAAACGTTTTGAAAAAGTTCCGATTATTGCGCTTACTGCCGGAACCGTAAAAGATGAACGCGATCGTTGTTTGGAAGCCGGCATGAACGACTACGTTTCTAAACCCATTTTAAAGGGAACTATCGAACGCGTTTTACAGACTTGGCTAGTCAAAACGCCGATTTTTTAATGTCGTTTTTCCAAAACTGATCGCAACTTCAGTAAAATTCTGCCGCCAAAAAAAGACTTTTATTTTTCTTGACCGCTTTTCTCTCCACTTTTTACTTTTCGAAACGTCAAGAAACGAACTTAATCTCCATTTAGCCCAGCCAACCTTCGCGGTCGAGACTGCGGTATTGAATCGCCTCGGCAATG
>JAIXTU010000416.1 GCA_027483785.1 Flavobacterium sp. | reverse complement strand
GACTGCTTTTGCTTCTCTCTTCTAGCGCTTTTAATATCTCTTTCGATACATCGGTTTTTTCGGCAACACGCTTTCCTCGGCAAACCGAACATTTGCCACAATTTTCGGTTAGCGGTTCTTCAAAATAAACAGACAAAGCTTGTTGCTTGCAAATCGTTTTATCTGCTGCGAATCGAATGACCTGGTCAATAGCTTGTGTTTTATATTCGTTTTCTGCTCGAAGCGATTTAACCACCGCATTTATATGATGTAAACTATCGCGATTTCGCAATAAACGCACGCTACAACTTTTGCTTCTAATCAATGTTTCCATGATCGATTGCTCAGATAATTTCGCACACAAAGCAATCAAATCGGCTTCGCTGGTTTTGCTTAATCGACAAATTTTGGAAACATTTAATTTTACACTGCCTTCAAATATTCCGGGATGCAAGCGCAAAACGGCTTCTAAAGGAGCAGTCGCTGCATTGTGCACACTCATATAGCGCAAAACTTCTCTAGACTCAACTTTAAAGTGTGCCTGAATTTCGGTACGCGTTTGCATATCGAATTGAATGTACTGCATGCGATCGAGAAAACGGAGCGAGTGAAACACTTTTATCGATGCAAGCTGGTATTTGTCTGCAAACGCATCGACGTCTAAACCATATATTTCTCCGGCTCCGGTTCCTTCGGCAATCACAAAATACCGATGTAAATTGTCGTACACCAATTTCACAAAAGCTTCGTCGGGCAAGCTGGCTAAAAATTGCGCTTTAACTCGGTGGATATCGGCTGCTCCGTAGAGCATCACTGCAAATGCTTCGTTTCCATCGCGACCCGCACGTCCAATCTCTTGGTAGTAGCTTTCCATGCTGTCGGGCAAATGCACGTGAATCACGCTTTGCACATCGGGTTTATCGATTCCCATTCCAAAGGCCGAGGTGGCAACTATAGCTTGTTTTTTATTGTCGGTCCATAGTGCCGCGTTTTCTTTTCGTTGATTTTCGGGCATACCGCCGTGGTACGCTGTTGCCGTTACACCGAGTTGTTCTAATGCAGCTGAAAATTCGGTGCATGCGCGTCGGTTTCGAACATAAATAATCGCCGAACCGCGGTATTTTTTAAGGATTTGTACAATACGGTACAGTTTATCTTCACATTCCCAAACAATAATGTTAAGGTTTGATCGAAAAACACTGCTTGTAAAAATTTTTGGATTTTTAAGTTGGAGTTTTTCGCTGATATCAGCTTTAACTCGAGGTGTGGCAGTGGCTGTAAGCGCAATCAGGGGTGCATGTGGCGCGTATGCTCTAATTTCTGGAATTTCTAGAAATGCTGGACGGAAATCGTGCCCCCATTGCGAAATACAATGCGCTTCGTCTATAACGATGAGTGAGATAGGTAACTGCGCGAGATGTCGGCGAACTTCTTCGTTGCTAAGCTTTTCTGGCGATAAGTAAAGTAATTTGTAGTTTCCAAATCGGCAGTTGTCGAACATCCGTGTTAGCTCGCTTTTTGGAATGCTGCCGCTGATTTGCATCGCTTTAATGCCTTTATTGCTTAAATTATTGATTTGATCTTGCATGAGCGAGACCAAGGGCGAAACGACAATAGTGATTCCGTTTAAAATCAGTGCGGGAAGTTGATAGCAAAGCGATTTACCGCCGCCGGTTGCCATAAATACCAGCGTATCGTTTCCGTCGAGAACACTTTCAATGGCTTCGCGTTGATTTTCGCGAAAGCTGGTTTTATTCCAATACTTTAAAAGAGTTTGACTTACGACAGACAATTTCAGCTGTTTTGGGTGATAAATGCAACACGTTCGTCGATGCTTCCAAAAGGAACAGTTTGAAGTTCATAACCAAAACGTTCGTAAGTATTTACCAAGATTTCGCCGATTTCTTTTGCTTCGGAATAATTTTCGTAACGTTCGTTATCGTTTCGGTAAATAGCTTCCCACGGAGGAAAAAAGAAAATATGGTCGTAGCGGTAGGTATTACACGCATCGATAAATTCTTTTGGGTAATGGTCGCCGATGTAATCCAGATAGGCTAGCACGTCGGGTATACCACGGTCGAAAATAACTGTATTTTTTGGTTCTTCCTGCGCTTGGTGGTGCTGTTTAATGCGTCCTTCGAGAAGGATACGGCTAAAGTGCAGTGGTTCGGCAATCCACAATTGGTCGATTCCTGCTTTTTGAGCTTCGAGTGTAACTTCTCGTGACACTTCTTGATAGCAAGTAAATCCAATGTTTTCGAGCGATTCTAACACTGAAGTTTTTCCACTTCCGGGTCCGCCAACAAGCGCAATTAGTTTTGGTTTAGTCTTCATAATCAATAGGTGCAAAGGTATAAATTTGCGTTGTTTTGTTTTCCATAATCATTCTAAATGCGAAATTTTCTGCTGCAAAAGACAACTTTGCACATTTTCCGAACATTTACGGCGCTTCTTTGCTTTTGGATGCAAATTCAGCTTTCTGAATGTCATTTTTATGTGATGGTACAGAGGGTTGTTACATCATTTATTTTCTATAAATAAGTATAATTCAATAATTTATAATAAAAGATTTAGCAGTTTTTACATGCAAAAGTTGCTTTAGGATTAGACCTAAGTTTTGGTATCTTTGCCGTTATTAATGTCATGGATAGTAAGACAGAAGAATTTTACAAACGTTTAAAGTTGGAGCTTGAAAACGGGGCAACATATCCGTTGCCGTATCTGTTTAAGTTTATTGTTCCAACAAGTAATCACAATATTGCGCGGGTAGAGTCGGCTTTCGATTTAATGGGTGCCGTTATTCAAACCAACACGTCAAAAACTGGCAAATTTACTAGTGTTTCCGTTTCCGTGACCATGCCTAGTTCGCAATCTATAATCGACAAATACATCGAGGTTTCCGATATCGAAGGAATCGTATCTTTATAAGTATGAACAAACCCTACATCAAAGAGAATGCTGCTGACGTTGTGCATCATTTGGAATACAATTCGGAGCGTCAGCATTTGATTATCCCCGAAT
>JAIXTU010000112.1 GCA_027483785.1 Flavobacterium sp. | reverse complement strand
TTGCGTAATCGTAAAATTCACTAAAGCTGTACATCCGTTTGAATCGGTTACGGTACAGGTGTATGTTCCTGCAGCTAAACCTGTAATCGTGCGCGTACCGTCGCCGGTTGGGGTGCCGCGAGACTAGTTGTACGTGTAAGGAGCCGTTCAGCCTGTTGCAACATTTACAGTTGCAGATCCGTTTGTTCCGCCGTTACAAGAAACATTCGTTTGAGATTGTGCCGTTAGTGCTAATGCAGCGGTTGGTTGGGTAATCGTGAAAATGCGATTAATAGTACAACCATTTGCATCTGTTGCTGTAACTGTATAAGTTCCTGCTGATAAGTTCGTTGCCGTTGCAGCTGTTCCTCCAGAAGGCGACCAAAGGTACGTGTAAGGAGCTGTTCCGCCCGTAACATTCACCGTAGCAGAACCGGTCGACAAACCATTACAGCTCACATTGTTTTGATTTCCTGTAGTAGCGAGGTTGCAAATGGTCAAGTTTGCAGTTTGAGCACCAACATACGTATTAGAATTTCCTACTACTGTAAATCGGAAACTGTCCGGATTTGTATCAGCTGCTGTATGTTGGTAGGTAATAATTCCTGAGTTTAAATCTGCTTGAGTAAAAGTAGAGCCTACAGTGCAAGGAACTCCTGATCTTTGCAGTTGTCCTCTAGAAGGTAATGTAACTACTCGGTAAATAATTTGAGCTGTCGTTGAGCTTGGTTGCGTTGCATTTAATCGCGCGTTTGTAACTGTCGTTGTTTGATTAAAATTGGCAGGAATTAAGTTATTTGTAAGCGAAATGTTATTGTTGATTTGGAGTTTTCCGCACAAGCTAACCGAAAACTCGTTGAAGGTTCCGCCGGATGTATTTGCACCTCGGTCAGTGGCAAGAAGTGTCCACGTACCTTGACCGTTCGAACCATCGAATTTACTAAGCAACTGACTCGCCTGCTGTACGCCTTCAAGTCCTGCATTAGTTGCTGGAGTCACATTTCCACAAGTGAGCACCGTTCCTGCATCAGAGAACGTTACATCAAAATCGGCACCTGTACAATCGCGGTTATAAATTTCAGCAAAGATTCCCGTTGGACCTGATAATTGCATCTTGATATCAGCCAACGATTCGTGTTGCGCACGCATGTAGAAAGTAACGTCTGTGACCGAGATATCATCTGGAACATCTACTTTCGCAATTACTGCATTGGTAGATCCCTCCTCCCATACAGCATTTCCATCAAAATATTCATTGGCATAGGTTCTACAAATATCATTAGCTACTTGGAACGAACGAACCTCCGAGAAGCTACCTTGCAAACAAGGATTTACCGGACGAACTCTCCAATAAAAAACTGCACCACTTGTTAATGCTGTTGCCGTATAAGTATTTCCTATGACATTGGCTGATTGAAAAATGGTCGCAAAATCTGGAGATGTTGCTATTTGAACATCGTAACTTGCCGCTGTTGTCAAGGCATTCCAAGATAGCTCCAAGTTATTCGTTCTATTTTCAGCGCCATCGGCGGGTGAAGTAAGCGAAACGGCTCCGATGTTACTGTCAAAAACGCGCAACGATAACGGAATGGAGATATCCGAAGTTGTTGAAACACCTCTTACTGATATGTTATAATTTCCTAATGCAACAGCAGCTATTCCGTTTATAGTAACGGTTACTGTACCTGTAGAATTGCGCGTTGCTGGTGAAAATGAAGCAGACGCACCTGCTGGCAGACCAACGGCAGAAAATGTTACAGTTTCAGTAAAACCTGGTGCTGCGGTATAGTTGATGGTGTAGCTTCCACTTGCTGGCTTACAAACGGCGCTAATTGCATTTGCTGTCGTAAATTCAAATTTGTTTGATTTAATTTCTAAATCAAAATTTGAAATATCAAAAAAGATGTTTGCCGCTGCTTCAACGCGAATGCGAACGCGATTACCAATATTGTTCGGAACAGTTATAGCTTGAGAACCATCGTTGGCTGTATTCGCAAGTAAAGAAACGGGATAGGTAAATCCGCCGTCGGTCGACAATCGAATATTTACATTTGCGGAATAGCCTGTACCAGCAGTTCCGTTAACATTCCAAGTAATTGTTTTAGACTCTCCAACATACCAAATCTGACCACTTGTATTAGGCGAGGTTACTTGAAATGGTCCAGCAGTTCCAACGGTCAAAACAACATTATCTTGGTTGGTTTGTCCTCCTACTGAATTATTATCGCGAGCGGTTACCCTAAAATCCATTGTTCGAGCTACACTAGGAAGTACTTCCCATGTTGGTGTAACATTATTTACCAAGTCGGTTAAGTTTGGAAATACTCGAGTTGGCGAAGTGGTTGGAGAAAGCGATCTGAAATTAGGTCGATTAGTTGAAGTACTTTGTGGCGGCATTGTTCCACTTGTTGTACCGTTATTCATTTGCTCCCAGCAGTACGTTAAAGTATCACCATCGACATCAGTAAAGTTTGCAGTTAAACTGAATGGAGTTGAAATTGGAATTGTATAATCGGGCACAGCAGTTCCGAGCGTAGGCTCATTGTTGGCTATTGTTGTTTCGGTATCACAAGTAGTAGTTGCCATTGTTGCAGTTATCTGCTGGATACTGAATGCGTGAAAATAAGGATCACTGTTTCCTTGCACATTCGGAGCACAAATACCCGCATAGGCCATTATAGTTGATCCACTGCCTGGCTCAAAAGCTGCTGCTGCAGAACGCTGACAAGCATTATTTTGCGTATGAGCGGCTCCAAATTGGTGTCCGATTTCATGGCACACATAATCAATATCAAACGGATCAAACTCAGGCGTAACAATACCAGTCACACCAGCACCTTTGTTTGTTAAACAGGGTCCAGTACCTGCAATTCCGCCACCACCGGTACTAAATACATGTCCAATATCGTAAGCTGCGGCCGTAATTAAACCCGAAATGTTGCTCGTATTTACACCTAACATCTGACTTCCGTCGTAATTGTCATAAGGATCCGGATCCGGAGTCGAATCGGTATTGAAATTATTCACATAAATCAACCGATCGTTATTTGAAACCAACTGAAAAATAATTGCTAGTTCTTTTCTGTATACCGAGTTAACTCGCGTAAGTGTCGTATTGATTGCCGCTAAAGCTCCCGCTACGGTGTTCCCGTGGTAAGCCGTGTACTCAGATGTACAAGCAATTGCAATATCGTATCTTCTCAAGCGCGCATCTGTTGAATTACGGTAGTGCGCATTACCTGGCACTTCATCATCCACCAACTCACCCTCATCTTCAACATGGCAACGAAAATCATTATCTATTTGTGGAGGATAATCCGAACGATCATAAAATACATACGTTCCCGAAAATCCTTTAACTGGATCTAAGTAATAAGTTCGCTCACCTGAAATAAGCATGTGGATTTGCTTTTTATATATCGAGATATAGACCGCTTTTCCGCGCACGTCGCGACTTACGCCTTCAAACGAAGCAATTTCCGGATACTTCAGAGCCAAATCAGGATGCATAACTTCTGAACGCATTAGCTCAAATGTCTCTGTTTTCCCTGCTCCTACCGGAAGATCAACCGTGATTTTTTGCGTACTACGCGGAGTCATCAATCCACCGGATTGTAACATTTGTAAAAAAGCATCTTCATCAAGTTCTAAAAAACTTGCTTTTTTTATGCCTTTCGACTGTTCAATTGCCGTTTTAGCTGCGAAATTTGATGACGCCTT
>JAIXTU010000272.1 GCA_027483785.1 Flavobacterium sp. | reverse complement strand
TTTAGAAGCGAGAAGCTAGAGGTTAGAAGTTAGACTTTGCGACGTTCACCACTTTACGTATCGTTTTTCCTCCCAAACCCCATATCATCGTTGCTTTAGGGTGTTGAAGGTGAGAGATTTTTTTAGAAGCTAGACACGAGAAGCTAGACTTGATGAATTCACCACTTAACGTATCGTTTTAGTATTAAGATGGGAGTATTAAGTATTAAGACTACGATGAGTTTGCCACTTTGCGTATCGTTTTTTGGGAAACTAGAAGTTAGAAGCTAAAGGCTAGACTTCGTGACGTTCACCACTTTACGTATCGTTTTGGGGAAGCTAGAAGCTAGACACGAGAAGCTAGACTTCGTGACGTTTACCACTTTATGTATCGTTTTTCCTCCCAAACCCCGTATCATCGTTGCCTGAGCTTGTCGAAGGTTGTGTGATTTTTGGTTAACGACACGTTCTGTGTTTTCCTCAACAGTTCTACATTCGGAAATAATCTGTGAGCTTCGGTGTTTTCTGTGCGCTATAAAAGCTGGTGCCTGGGCGAGTCAAAGGCGGCGAGTCGAAGGATAATGCATTTTTTTGTTGGCTTGACACGTTCTGTGTTTTCCTCAACAGTCTAGTATTCCGCAAAATTCTGTTAGTTTCGGTGTTTTCTGCGAGCTAAAAAAGGCTGGTGCCAAAGCGTGTCGAAGGCAGATGTCGTAACGAAAACACATTGCACTAAAGGGTGTTGCCGCTCATAACCTCTCGCAAAACCCATTCCTAGAGCCGCTGCATATCACATCACTGAAGTTCTAGAAAAAGCGTACTTGGCCATGAAGAAATGGCGTACGTTGATCGTGCGTTTCGGTACTGCGCTTGCTTCCTTTCGGAACTTAAACCGCAAAAAATGCTTCCAGCTCTTTCAGCGTTTCTTCGCTGGTGCGGATGTCTTTTACAATTTCTCCTTTGCTTAAAGCTACAATGCGGTTAGAAACTTCTACTGTGTGGTTCAAATCATGACTCGAAACCAAAACAGTAATGTTCGGATCGGCAGCTAATTCGCCAATGATTTTCTTTAAACGAAACTGCGTCGTTGGATCTAAATTTGCAAACGGCTCGTCGAGTACCACAACTTCCGGATTTCCAATCAACGTACCGATAATCCCGACTTTTTTCTGATTTCCTTTGCTAAAATCACGGATGTACTTCTTGCTGTTCAAAATTTCGTCGTTAAAAAACTCGCTGTATTTTGCCAGTGTTTGGTCGACATCCGACTTATTCTGCCCGCGCAATTCTCCGATAAAGTAAAAGTATTCCTCGGGTGTTAAGTAGCCAATCAAAAAGCTTTCGTCAAGAAATGAAGCGGTTTTGGTTTTCCATTGCTCGCTAACATTTACTTGAATGTCTTTTATAGAAACACTGCCCGTTGTAGGCTGAATCAAATCGAGCAATAAACTAAAGAATGTGGTTTTACCAGCACCGTTATTTCCAACCAAACCAAAGCTCTCGCCTCTTGGGATTTCAAGTGAAGGAATGTTTAAAACCGTTGTTGCTCCGTATTTTTTGGTAAGATTATTTACTGAAATCATAGTTTTAGTTTTTTTCTTTATAAGCTGCTAGCGTAGCGTATTTTTCTGTTTTATAAGTTTTTACAATCAAGTTGAACATTTTGTCGCGGAACAGGAATCCAATAATTCCTAAAAGCGCCACAAGTGCAATCCCTTCGTAGGTTCCTAGCAGAATTTTTCCTGCCATGAAAACAGCCATGGGAAGTAGAAGCTGTGGCAGCGAAATGAGTAAGGTTTTAACATTAAACGCTTTGCGATCGCCAAAAGCGCCTTTCGCCGAAGTCAAGTCAATTGGTGTCTTCGTATATGCACCGCCCCAAAGCACCAAGTACGAGTTTACTCCAATATTGTAAATAGCTGCTGCGACTACAATAAGATAAATTTCTAATCCAAAAAACAAGTAAAATGAACCCAAAACGGTTGCCACAAGCGTACCAATAACCATAAGCCACCATTTTGAACTGATATAATCGCGGTACGGCACGTTTTGCGTCATCATCAACGGATAATAAGCACTGTCCCAACTCGGTACAAATTGTCCGAACGAAATTAAGAATCCGCCACTCACAAATATTCCCGCAAACATGTGCATCGCCGGATTGTCATAAGCGTCTATCGCTCCATTAAAGAACAACAAACCGTAAAACAAGAACAAAATACTCATTGTTGCTGTAGTTTTTGAACGCTTGTTTCTGCGAATCATACGAATGTCGTTCTTCAAAAAGCTGCCCAAAGTTCCGTATTTGTTCAACCAGGTGTAATTTTCGGTTTGTGCAACTGCAATTTCTTTCTTTAAACCAACATCCAAATACAATTGGCCAAGCAAATATTTATACGTCATGTAATACACTCCAGCAACCAATGCCACAGGAACTAATAGCGCAAGCGGCTGATCGAACAAAGCATAGAAAATAGGCTTGGTGTAAATGGTAATATCAAACAACCCGAAATACTGCGAAGCGGCAATAGCAGCTAAAAGCGTGATGAAGGTGTAAAACAATCCGTCTTTATTAGCAATGAGAATGTTTAGGTAGTTATTGAAGTAGATCAACGCTGTCATTGCCACAAACCAAAGCGTTACCGATAGCGGGTCGTAACCTTGCAAATATAACACTATAGTAAACGGTAAGAAAAAGAAATAATGCAGCACATTGAAGTACGAAATCGAGGTTTTTGCCAGCGAAAAATGCACCACATACGAACGTGTAACGGGTAATATCAGCATGGGGCGAATGTTCATTACGGGTAATTTCTGCAGCATCTGCCTAAAAACTAAATCC
>JAIXTU010000199.1 GCA_027483785.1 Flavobacterium sp. | reverse complement strand
ATTCACCACTTAACGTATCGTTGCCACCCGAACCCGTGTATCGTCGGTGCCTGAGCCTGTCGAAGGCAGCGAGTCGAAGGCTAATCTTTTCTTTTTCACTTCTTTTCCATTTTTCGTTTTCTTCTCTTTTTCTATTTTTTCGCTTCTTTTCCTTTTTTCGCTTGTGCCACTTTCCCGCGCGAACGGGTGCAGCGGCATCCTTTGGGCGCTACGGGATTTCCACTACAGTTCTGGCCCAAAGATAAAGCGGAACACGTGACGGCTTGCACCTCTTTTGCGAAGCGACGACTCGTTTGCCGGCGCGCCCAAAAAACTAAAAACAAGACTGTGAATTTTACCTAAATGCATCTTTGAAAACAAAAGAAGCTTAAATTCGCAACCATGAAGCCGACTTTTAGCTACTGGGAAAGGGAAACGTTTTTAAAGCGCTACGACTATGTAATCGTGGGTTCTGGAATCGTTGGTTTATTTGCCGCGCTAAAGCTCCGAGATGCGCATCCGAACGCATCGATTGCGATACTTGAAAAAGGCGTTTTGCCCGAAGGCGCAAGCACAAAAAACGCTGGATTTGCCTGCTTTGGCAGCAGCAGCGAATTGCTCGATGACTTAAACACCTCGAACGAAGAAGCTGTTATTGAACTTGTTAGCAAACGAAAAGAAGGCCTAAGCCTACTTCGTAAAACCCTGGGTGACAGCGCAATAAACTACGAACCCTTTGGTGGTTATGAAGCATTTCTGGAAAAAGACGAATCGCTTTATAACACCTGTTTGCAGCGTCTCGAATATCTGAACGAACTGTTACACCCTGTTTTTAAAGGGGCGGTATTCTCAAAAGTTATCGATCGATTTAACTTTTCGAACACTAAAGAATACCTGATTTACAACCAGTTCGAAGGACAATTACACACGGGTAAAATGATGCAGGCGCTCTTGCAAAAAGTGCAGGCAGCAAGTGTAGTTATTTTTACAAAACAAAACGTAACAAATTATCACGAAAGCGCTTATTACGTTAGTATTTCTACAGACGATTTTGAACTAGAATGCAACAAATTATTATTCGCAACAAACGCGTTTGCATCGCAGTTACTTCCCGTTGCCGTGACACCCGGACGCGCACAAGTGTTGGTGACAAAACCCATTCCGAATTTAGATATAAAAGGATCTTTTCACCTCGATCGCGGTTACTTTTATTTCCGCAATATCGACAACCGCATTCTATTTGGTGGTGGTAGAAACTTGGATTTTGAAGGCGAAACTACTACCGAATTCGGAACAACAATTTCAATACAAAACCAACTAAAAACCTACTTAGAATCGGTAATTTTACCCGAAACACCATTTGAAATCGACTATTCTTGGAGCGGGATCATGGGCTTAGGCGCGGAAAAGCGTCCGATTGTTCAACAATTATCTGAACGCACCTACTGCGGCGTGCGTCTTGGCGGCATGGGTGTTGCAATTGGCAGCTTGGTAGGAACCGAACTTGCAGCTTTAGTATGAAAAAACAAAACAAAACCACAGCATCGAAATCTACCCAAAAATTACCTTGGCATAAAAAGTTACTTCGTATTTTATGGAAGTCGGCTTTATACTTTTTTGCCATTTCAATCGGATTGGTCATTTTGTTCAAATGGGTTCCAGTACCATTTACACCACTAATGATTACCCGTGCTTTAGAGCAAAATAGCGCAGGGAAAGACATGGTTTGCATGCACGATTGGGTTCCGATCGAGGAAATTTCGCCAAACATGCAACGCGCGGTTATTGCTGCTGAAGACGGCACTTTTAAAACCCATCATGGTTTCGATTTTAGAGCCATGCGAATGGCGTACGAACACAACAAAAAAGGGAAAAAAATTAAAGGCGGTAGTACGATAAGTCAGCAGACCGCAAAAAATGTCTTTCTTTGGCAAGGAAGAAGTTATTTGCGAAAAGGCTTGGAGGCTTATTTTACGTTTTTGATCGAATTAATCTGGGGTAAAGAACGCATCATGGAAGTTTACTTAAACAGCATTGAAATGGGCGATGGCGTTTACGGCGTGCAAGCTGCCTCGAAATACTGGTACCGCAAAGACGCTTCCAAACTAACCAAACGGGAAGCTGCGGGCATTGCAGCGATACTTCCAAACCCGAGAAAATACACTGCTACCAATTCATCTTCTTACATCGAACGGCGGAAGAGTAGAATCATAAAACACATGCGCTATGTCGGAAATCTCGATTACTAAGTCGCTTCTTATACTTTATTTGACATTTAAAATTAGCAGTGTTTTTGGGCAAGAATCGCAAAACGAAATTGGTTTTGTAACAGAAAACGATTTGTACACCAGCTCAGTTTACGATAGATATTATACTAACGGTTTAGAAATTTATTTCAACAAGCCTATTTCAAACGGATCTGCGGAGAAAAGATTGCTAGGGTTTCGGCTAGGTCAGTATCTCTACAATCCACAAACGCGCAATGCCGATAATTTGCTTGTAAATGACCGCCCGTTTTGTGGTTTGCTTTTTGGCGAAGCGAGTATTTCGCGGTTTTACAAATCGGAGAACTACTTTCGGACCGAGTTACAGTTGGGCTATATTGGTCCGAATTCTTTTGGAGAAGAAATGCAAGAAACATTTCATAATCTTTCGAATTTTAAAACGGTACGCGGTTGGCAAAATCAAATTCACAATGCGCTTCTAGCACAATTTAATGTTGCGCACTACCTTTCGTTTCCGGCTTTTACTAGTTCGAAATTTTCGATGGGTTGGCAGAATAAAATTCAAGTTGGAAGCATTATCAATGGGGTTACTAGTGGATTAATGGCACGCATCGCTATACATAAATTGCTGCCCATTTACGAGAGTAATTTATATCATGCTTCCGCTGGAAAGCAGAGTCAGTCGAAACCCAAAGAGCTCTATTTTTTCATAAATTCGAACGTTAATTACCAGTTTTACGACGCCACGATTCAAGGCAGTATGTTTAACAACACAAGTCCGATAACGTTCGATTTAATTCCGGTTCGCTTTGTTTTTGAAGCGGGATTTAAGTACCGTTACAACCGTTTCAATGCACATTATACGTTTAATTACCGCAGTCAGGAAGTAGACAATAACGTAAATATGGCTTATTTTTACGGTTCCATCAAATTGGGATTTTTGTTTTAATGGAAGATGTTAAAGAACGTTGCGCCTGGTGTTTGAAAACGTCGTTATACCGCGATTACCATGATACGGAATGGGGAAAACCGGTACACGACGAAGCAAAAATGTTTGAATTTTTGATACTTGAAACGTTTCAAGCCGGTTTGAGTTGGCTCACTATTTTGAACAAGCGCGAGCATTTTCGAACTGCTTTTGATCAATTCGATGTGGAAAAAGTAGCGGCATACGAGCACGACAAGATTACGGAATTGCTCGAAAACCCAGGTATTATTCGCAACAAGCTAAAAATTTATGCAGCGATAACCAACGCGCAGGCTTACATCCGAGTTCAACAAGAATTTGGTACGTTTTGCAACTACATTTGGGGTTTTGTGAATCATAAACCTATTGAAAACGAATTTACTTCTTTGAAACAAATTCCTGCAAAAACAGCACTTTCAGATGCCCTTTCTAAAGATTTAAAAAAGCGCGGATTTAAATTTGTAGGATCAACAACCATTTATGCACACATGCAAGCTACCGGAATGGTAAACGACCATTTGCTGCAATGCGACTTCAGGTAAGTTTTACTTCTTCT
>JAIXTU010000364.1 GCA_027483785.1 Flavobacterium sp. | reverse complement strand
TTACGGTCATGATAAGGCATGTTTTACGGCTGCAAAAGTATCGCTGCCATGTTAAGTTAACGTTAACTAATCTATTAACTTTAGATTACTTGAACGTATAATTCAAAATTCTTCCAGAAACATTCCCGAATTACATAAATTAGCAAACACTAAACTAGCAGTTAACGTATGGATTTAACCTTCAATAAAAACGAAGATTACAACAGACTTTTACTTTCCGAACTCAAACAAAAGTACGCAAAAGTTAAGCTCGGCGGCGGCCAAAAACGCATCGAAAAATTACACAGCGAAGGAAAATTAACTGCTCGCGAACGCATTGATTATCTGTTAGATGACAAAACAAACAACATTGAAATTGGTGCTTTTGTTGGCGATGAAATGTACGAAGAACACGGAGGTTGCCCGAGTGGAGGTGTGGTAATTAAAATCGGATATGTATCCGGAAAACTATGCATCATTGTTGCGAACGACGCCACCGTAAAAGCGGGTGCTTGGTTTCCGATTACCGGCAAAAAGAACCTACGCGCACAAGAAATTGCGATGGAAAATCGACTTCCGATCATTTATTTGGTCGATTCTGCTGGTGTTTACTTGCCTTTACAAGACGAAATTTTTCCAGATAAAGAACATTTCGGTCGCATTTTCAGAAATAATGCGATTATGAGTAGCATGGGAATTACGCAAATTGCCGCTGTTATGGGAAGTTGCGTAGCTGGAGGCGCGTACTTACCCATTATGTCGGATGAAGCGTTGATTGTAGATAAAACCGGTAGTATTTTTCTTGCTGGAAGTTACCTGGTAAAAGCAGCTATTGGTGAAAATATCGATAATGAAACGCTCGGTGGTGCCACAACGCACTGTGAAATTTCAGGCGTAACGGATTTCAAAGCGAAAGACGATCACGATGCCTTAAATCGAATCAAACGAATAGTTTCCAAAATCGGCGATTTCGAAAAAGCCGGATTTAACCGCGAGAAAAGTGCACCACCAAAAGCCGATCCGAAAGAGATTTACGGAATTCTTCCCAAATCCAGATCCGATCAGTACGATATGGTGAGTATATTAGAACGGTTGGTTGACAATTCGGAATTGGATTACTATAAAGAAGGTTACGGACAATCGATCATCACAGCTTACGCTCGTATCGACGGTTGGGCTGTTGGAATTGTTGCCAACCAACGCAAAGTCGTTAAGTCTAAAAAAGGCGAAATGCAGTTTGGAGGCGTCATTTATTCCGATTCGGCAGATAAGGCAACACGTTTTATCGCTAATTGCAATCAAAAGAAAATTCCGTTGGTTTTCGTTCAAGATGTGACGGGTTTTATGGTAGGAAGCAAATCGGAACACGGCGGAATCATCAAAGACGGAGCAAAAATGGTAAATGCCGTTTCGAACTCGGTGGTTCCTAAATTTACGGTAATCGTTGGAAATAGTTACGGCGCCGGAAATTATGCTATGTGCGGAAAAGCGTATGATCCGCGTTTAATTTTTGCTTGGCCAAGTGCCGAATTAGCCGTAATGGGCGGAACACAAGCTGCGAAAGTGCTGATGCAAATTGAAGCAGCTGCGCTTAAAGCAAAAGGTGAAATTGTTGATGCCGAAAAAGAACAAGCTTTGTTTGAAAAGATAAAATCGAAATACGACAAGCAAGTTTCCCCGTACTACGCTGCTGCACGTTTGTGGACCGATGCAATTATAGATCCGCTCGACACACGAACTTGGATTTCAATGGGAATCGAAGCTGCAAACAACGCACCGATCGAGAAAAAGTTTAATCTGGGTGTTATTCAAACCTAAGAGAGTTTATGAAGCGAATTTTATTTGCTGCGGCAGTACTGCTAGCTAGTTGTGGAAGTACGCAACAATACAACGCCAAAATAAGTACTGATATTCAGCCAAAGAAACTAAAAGCTGACGTTAAAAAAGCCTACAAAAATTTAAAAAAGTATCAAGCTGATTTAGATTGGTACATCAGCGAAAGCGATTTTAAATTCAAAATAGACAGCTTTACCAATACGCTTTCTAAACCCATGAAACCGTATGAGTTTTATACGCAACTGGCGCCCGTAGTAAATTCAATTCGTCAAGGACATTTGTCGGTGGTGCCTCCTAGAAAAAGGCTTTCAAAAGTCGAAACCAAGATTCTCAATTCAAAAGGAAAAGGACCGTTTTCTCAATTGGAATTTCAATGGCTGGACGGAAAACTATTCATCACAAAAAATGCCTCAAAAGACTCGACAATAGCAATCGGAACGCGCGTTTTGGCTATCAATAATGAAAGTGTTATTGATTTATATGCGAAATACTCGCGTTTGTACACTTCCGATGGTTACAACAGAACGTTTATCGATGAGCGGTTCGGAAATATATTTTCCACGTATTATACTGTGGAACACGGTTTGCAAGACAGCGTTACTTACACTTTAAGCTTCCGCGACAGCGTTTTCCAAAAAGTTCTCATTCGCGAAGCTAAATCAGCAAAAGAAGAGAAAGCAACTGAAACTAAAATTTCGAAAAAGGAGCGTAAGAAAGAACTCAAAGAAAAACACCGAAAAAACAGTTATTACGGGTACAATCCAGTCACAGAAACCTACAACCGTTCTTTTTCAATCGTACCAACCGATTCGACTACTGCCGTCATGAAAATTCGCGGTTTTTCAATTGGACACTTCGATGATTTTTACAGAGATGCCTTTCTTTCTTTAAAACAGAAGAAAATAAAAAACCTGATCATCGATTTGCGCGATAATCCTGGTGGAAGATTATCAGAAATAGGCTATCTGTATTCGTATCTTTCCAAAGAACCATACGTTTTTTGCGATCGGACTGAAGTTGCTGGTAAAATCTCGCTTTTCAAAGCCGATTATTTTAAAGGAGGAAATCTGCTTCGGAAAACGCTCGCTTTAATCGGTGCGCCGTTTTATTATACCTATAACTTCTTTAAAGTACGAAAAGGTTCCGATGGAAAATATTACTATCGAGGTCCAGAGCACAAGAAAAGAAAACCAAGAGCAACGGCTTTTGATGGAACGGTTTATGTATTGATAAATGGAGGTAGTTTTTCGGCTTCCTGTATTATATCATCTAATTTAAAAGGTAGTAAACGAGCCGTTTTTATTGGTCAGGAAACAGGAGGTGCCTTTAACGGAACCGTTGCGGGCCGAATGCCACTCGTTCGGCTTAAAAATTCAGAAATTAATCTGCGTTTAGGTTTGATGAAGATCGTTCCAACCTACAAAACAGCTGAGGAAGGACGTGGAATTTTCCCGGATTATGAGACTAAAATTACTGTGGAAGATCTGATAGCTAAACGCGATGTGGAAATGGAAAAAGCCTTAGAATTGATTAAATTGAACAAATGAGATTATTAGTATTCACGCTGCTTGTAAGCGTTCTATCTAGCTTTTCACAAACGAAAAAAGATTCGCTGAAAGGCGGTTTGCGCCCCGAACGTATAAACTACGATGTACTGCATTACGACTTAAATATTCACTTGGATGTTCCTAGCAAGTCGGTTTCGGGTTTCAATACCATTCGAGCGAAAGTACAAGCGCAAACTCCTGAAATTCAAATTGATTTAGCTACAAATCTTGTCCTAGATTCCATCATTCTCAATAAACAAAAATGTACCTATAAACGTATCGAAGGCGCTGTATTTGTTGCGATTCCTACTTCGTCTGTGGTTGAAGAGCGCGAAATTGAGGTGTATTATCACGGAAATCCGATTGTTGCCAGAAATGCGCCTTGGGACGGTGGTTTGGTTTTTAGAAAAAGTAGGTTTGGAGAGCCTTTTGTAGGCGTTGCCGTGCAAGGTTTGGGAGCCAGTGCTTGGTTTCCATGCAAAGATTCTCAGTCGGACGAACCTGATTTTGGTGTCGATTTCCAAATGTCGACTTCCGAAAATATACCATTGGTGTCAAATGGTCGGTTGATTTCCAATAGTGAGCTTAGAAACGGCCATACCGTTTGGCATTGGCGTGTTACCGAACCGATAAATGCTTATAACATTACGTTTTATTTGGGAAAATTTCAGCGCTTTCAGGAAGTGCATAAAGGTTTGGATTTAGATTTTTGGATGTTGGAAGAAAACGCTTCGAAATTCCCGCAATTTAAAGACGAGACTATTAAAATGCTCGATTGTTTTAACGCAGCTTTTGGCGAGTATCCGTTCAGTAAAGACGGATTTAAATTGGTCGAGGCTCCTTATTTAGGTATGGAACATCAGAGTGCCGTTGCCTACGGAAACCACTATTCAAAAGGATATGCGGGTAACGATTTGTCGCGATCAGGCGCGGGTATGTTGTTTGATTTTATTTTGGTACATGAAGCCGGACACGAGTGGTTTGGAAACAGCATCACCACTAAAGACATTGCCGATATGTGGGTGCACGAAGGTTTTACAACTTACAGCGAAATTGTTTATTTGGAGTGTGCCGAAGGAAAAGATGCAGCATATCAGTATCTTGACGGAATTAAAGATCTCATAGGAAACGATATTCCGATTATTGGTCGTTACGGCATTAATGAAGAAGGTTCGGGCGATATGTATTTTAAAGGGGCGAACATCATTCAAACGATACGAAATCACATGAACGATGATGTAAAGTTTAAGGAATCGCTCAAGAAAATGTGCCTCACGTACCAAAAGCAAATCGTAACTTCTGCTGAAATTGAAGACTTCTGGAGCCGAGAAACTGCCTCAAATCTAAAACCAGTGTTCGATTTTTATCTACGAACTACCGAAATTCCGCAATTGGAAGTCAAAATCGAAAAATCAAAACTCAAATACCGCTGGCTAAACGTACCTGCCGATTTTGTGCTTCGCGTTCCGGTACTCGTCGACAATGCATTAGTACTACTAGAAGTTGAAACGAAGGAAAAATCGGTTTCTATTCCTAAAAACACAAAATCTGTGCAACACGTCAAAGGAGCGTCTTTGGTAAAGCTCGTCGTTCGTTGATTGGTTAATAAGATGTTTAAAACATCTGAACAGCAGTGAAATGTGGAACGGCTTCTTTCGTAATTTTAAAAGAAAAAGATGGAAGCCAGGGATCAATTTCTAACCGATTTCCGCGGCCCGACGCTCGGAAGTATTCAGCCTAATTCGTCGGCCGACGAGATTTTTCAAAACGCCACCTTACGACCTATCCTCAAACTGCAAAACAATCTATTTATAGCTGTTTTCAAAAACTACATCAGTAAGAGTAAGGTCGAATTTGCGCAACTTTCGGTTGAAAAGAAACTTCAATTTATAGAACACAGCATTCAACGCGACATCAAATTCAGAAATGCGTTAAAAGGAATGGTCATTGCTCTTTTTACTGAAGCAGAATTTGAGAACTACATCAAAAATTCGTCTGCACTAAACAAGAGAATGATGGGGATGCTTATCGAACGTTTAAAGAATCAAGTGCAGCTTTTCGACTTGCAAAGCGCGTTTTAGAGTAAATTTTCCTTGCGAAACGCAGCGCTGTCAAGCAATCGAAAGGCAATGCAACTGCATATCTTTTGGTAGTTGCATATTTTTTATTGACTTCCTTAATATATTTCGAATTTGCTAGGCTTTTTATAGATAATCTGATAATAATAAGCCGTTGTGCGCTTTTTTTCGATTGAATTGATTAAACTTGTCTAGAACGAATCACAAACTATGAAAGAAGAATATTTTAAGTGGTATTCTCCCAATTTAAGTCGCGAAATCGAAATGCTGGTTTTTGGCCACGGCGGTTATCCCGTTATTTTGTTTCCAACTTCTATGGGAAGTTTCCACGAAAACCGCGACCAAGGTTTAATCGGTTCGGCGCAATGGTATCTCGAACAAGGATTAATCCAAATTTTTTGTCCCGATAGTATCGACAAAGACAGTTTTTACAACAAAAACATTCATCCGGCACACCGTATTCAAAATCATGTTTGGTACGACAAAATGATTTGCCACGAAATCGTAGAACGCGTACGTCATAATACGTACTCGCATAAAGTAGCTGTCGCCGGCTGTAGCTTCGGCGGTTATCATGCAGCCAACTTCGCATTTCGCCATCCGGGTTACGTCAGCCACATGTTTTCTATGAGTGGTGCATTTAGCATCAAAAGCTTTATGAACGGTTTTCATAACGACGATGTTTTCTACAACAGTCCAGAAGATTACCTCCATGGTTTAAACGATCACGAACTTTGGAATATGGACATCATCTTGGGAACCAGTAATTGGGACATCTGTTTCGATGCAAACTTAAAACTCAGTCGCGTACTCGCTGCTAAATCAGTCGATCATTGGTTGGATATCCGACAAGATCGAGAACACGATTGGCCAGTTTGGCGCGAAATGTTTCCACACTACTTATCACGAATTAAATTCTTCTAAACTAACAAAACACTCAATATGAAAAAGATTGGTATTCTATTTGGCATGGAAGACACTTTTCCAGCCGCTTTTATCGAACGTGTAAACGAAAAAAATGAAAAAGGCGTCATCGCCGAAGCGGTAAGCATCGATAAAGTATTCAAAATCGTCCGCACGAATACGC
>JAIXTU010000387.1 GCA_027483785.1 Flavobacterium sp. | reverse complement strand
CTATCGCTGCACCAACCGATACTTGAATCGGATACTGAATGTTGAAACAAATTCCCAAATACGAATTAATAGCGTTATTTCCATCGCAAATAACAAAATCCGAATCTGTGTAACCCTCACAATAGGCAGTGCAAGCATTTGGATATAATTGAATTTGACCGGTACTCGTTTGCACACATACAGGCTCATAAACTGTCGGACATGGGCAAATTCCGTCCGGATTGCAAGCAGTGTTTAATTCGTTATACTCGTAAACGTTGTTAACTTCAATCGTTTGATTGCCAGAACTAACACTAAACGGATATACAAAATCGTACACAATTGTATTTTGCGTCGGATTTGTAAACAAATCGTATAAAGCTTGTTGGCTCGCAAGTGATATTACTTGGTCATTTGTAGTAACTATCGACAACGGAAATATAATTTCTAAACAAGAAGAACTGAAAATGTAATTGTCAAAAGTTGCAATTTCTTGTTGTTCAATAACTTCCCAAAATTCCATCTCGTCATCAATCGTTGTTGTTGAACCACCAACACCCGTAACTAATTGAAAGGGAAAAGAAATCTCAGAAATATACAAATCACTGTTTTCATCCGATAAAACACTGAGCAAACCAGCTGTTGAAAAAACAGATATTGTCGTTCCGTTATTGAATGATACGTTAATCGGATAAACAAAATCAAAATCATACGACTCACTAGAAAGAGCCGGTCTTCCACTGCCGTCATTAGCTCTTTTTATTTCGTTGAGAGCCAAACGCAAAGCAGTACTCTTCTGCGTAACTACATTGTTTTCAATAGATTCCTTGTCGCTACAAGAAGCAAGTAAACCTGCTAAAAAAGCAACATAAAAAACTAAAAATTTCATCTTTTTCATTGTACTATTATTTCTTGTCCATCTAAGACAACTTAAAGTTTTGTTACCCTACTTTCGAAATTGTTAAATTTTTTCCCTTTTCCGCAAACTCGTGTGCGATTCTAAAAAAAATCAAAAAAGCAACTGATTTTCAAATATATACAAAACTATCGCAAATCCCAGTTACAGTACCCCAAATCGAAACAAACAAAGAGAAAACTGAGCGTAGCCGATGCTGTTTTTTTGGGCGTGCCCTGCAGCTTTTTCCGTTCGGCCGAGGGCACTTCCGCAAAAAGCCGCCGGTCAGGCCTTTCGCTACAAGGCTTTTGTAAATTTGGCAAGCGGCTACGGCGGCTCGGGCTTCCGTTGGTCGCCCGCGCAACCGTGCCGCTTGTCCAAATTCACTGCAAACGCTTTCCGCTACAGTCCTTCACGCGGGAAAATGCGTATACAAACAAGTCAAAAAAAATCCGTTTCAGGTTACGAAACGGATTTCTTGCTTTCTTATCACAAACAAATCAACTATCGTTGCATGTTTTTAGCTTCGATACTCATCGTGGCGTGAGGAACGATTTTCAAACGTTCTTTACTGATTAACTTGCCCGTTACTTTACAAACGCCGTACGTTTTGTTTTCCACACGGAAAAGCGCATTCTTTAAATCGCGAATAAACTTTTCCTGACGAATCGCTAACTGCGAGTTTGCTTCCTTCGACATGGTTTCCGAACCTTCTTCGAAAGCTTTAAAAGTGGGCGATGTATCGTCTGTGCCGTTGTTTAAGTCGTTCATGTACGCACTCTTGATCAAATCCAAATCAGCCTGAGCCTTCTGAATCTTCTTCACGATAATTTCTTTAAATTCCGCAAGATCTGCATCTGAATATCTTACTACTTCTTCTACCATTTTCTATCTATTTAGAAATTAATATCTGTGTTTTAATGTCGTCGAATTCTATTTCAGTTCCACCGTTTAGTTCCGAAACAAAAGAAATCGACTTGCTCAAAGTTTCCGTTTGTATATAACTCTTGTTAGCTTCAACAGCCGTTTCCAATTCTGGATGCAACAAAAGCTGTACCGAAATTTTATCGGTAACTTCAAATCCGCTGTCTTTTCTTAGATTTTGGATTCGATTTACCAATTCGCGCGCAATACCTTCTTGTTTCAAACTTTCGGAGATCGTAATATCGAGCGCTACAGTAGTTCCCTTGTCAGAAGCTACCAGCCAACCCTCGATATCCTGAGATAAAATCTCAACATCATCTAGTGTTAAAATTATTGAATTTCCTGATAAATCAAGCGTCAACGATCCTTCTTTTTCAATTTCTGCAATCTTTTGCGCATCGAATTTTTGTATCTCTTTGACTATCAAATTCATATCCTTTCCAAATTTCGGACCTAACGCCTTGAAATTCGGCTTAATTTGCTTGATTAAAATTTCGGAAGCATCCTCTAAAAGTAGGATTTCCTTTACATTTACCTCTGCTTTTATCAGGTCTGAAACCGCTTCAATTTGTGCTTTTTGTGCCGCATCTGTGATCGGAATCATCAGCTTTTGCAAGGGCTGACGCACTTTGATCATCTCTTTCTTACGCAGCGAAAGTACCAACGACGAAATGGTTTGCGCCTTCGCCATTTTCGCTTCAAGCGATTTATCAACAAACTTTTCAACGCTCACCGGAAAATCGGTTAAGTGCACACTAATTTGTTTCGACTGCGCAACGTTTGCTGTTAAGTTGCGGTACAAGGCGTCGCTAAAAAACGGTGCAATTGGCGCCATCAGTTGGGTTACGGTTAGCAAACAATCGTACAGCGTTTGATACGCAGCAATTTTATCGGTAGCGTATTCGCCTTTCCAGAATCGGCGGCGGCACAAACGCACGTACCAATTCGATAAGTTTTCTTGCACAAAATCCGAAATCAAACGCGCAGCTTTCGTCGGTTCGTAATCCGCGTAAGCTCGATCTACTTCGGCAATGAGCGTATGCAATTCCGATAAGATCCAACGATCAATTTCCGGACGTTCCGCTAATGGCACGTTTTCTTCTGCGTAAGCAAAACCATCAATATTTGCGTACAAAGCAAAAAACGAATACGTATTAAATAAGGTTCCAAAAAACTTGCGACGCACTTCGGTAATGCCATCCGCATCGAATTTTAAATTATCCCACGGATTCGCATTCGAAATCATGTACCAACGCGTAGCATCGGGGCCGTGTTCTTGTATCGTTAAAAACGGATCGACAGCATTGCCTAAACGTTTCGACATTTTCTGGCCATTTTTATCTAAAACCAAACCGTTCGACACCACATTTTTGTAGGCAACCGAATCGAAAACCGAAGTTCCGATGGCGTGTAAGGTATAAAACCAACCGCGCGTTTGATCGACACCTTCCGCGATAAAATCGGCAGGAAACGCTTTATTTCCATCGATTTTCTCTTTGTTCTCAAACGGATAATGCCATTGCGCATACGGCATAGCTCCCGAATCAAACCAAACGTCAATCAAATCGGCTTCGCGCTTCATTGCTTTACCCGAATCCGATACCAACACGATACGATCAACAACGTTTTTGTGTAAATCTACTTTTGCGTAATTCTCTTCAGAGAAATCGTTGGGCACAAAACCTTCGAACGGCTGTGCAGTCATTACGCCTGCATCGATTGCGCGCTGCACATCGGCAACGAGTTCGGCAACGCTGCCAATTACTTTTACCTCGCTACCATCGTCGGTGCGCCAAATAGGCAACGGAATTCCCCAATAGCGCGAACGCGACAGGTTCCAATCGTTTGCGTTTTTGAGCCAGTTTCCAAAACGACCTTCTCCGGTTGCTTTCGGCTTCCAGTTGATGGTTTCGTTTAGGTCGAACATCCGTTCTTTAACCTCGGTCATTTTAATAAACCACGAATCGAGCGGATAATACAGTAGCGGTTCATCGGTGCGCCACGAGTGCGGATAACTGTGCACGTACTTTTCTACTTTGAAAGCGCGATTTTGCTCCTTCAGAAGTATGGCAATCTCAACGTCTACGCTGCGTTCCGGACGTTCGGCGTCGTCGTAATATTCGTTTTTCACGTATTTTCCAGCAAACGGTCCCACGTGTTTAGTGAAACGCCCTTGTAAATCGACTAGCGGCACTAAATTTCCAAAATCGTTGTGCACCAACATCGGCGGCACTTCGGGCTTGGCTTCTTTGGCGGCCTTGGCATCATCGGCACCAAACGTAGGCGCGGTATGTACAATTCCGGTTCCGTCTTCGGTGGTTACAAAATCGCCCGAAATAACGCGAAACGCATTTTCCGGATTTTCAGCTGGCAAAGCATATTGCAACAACTGTTCGTAACGCACGCCAACCAATTCGGCACCCGTTAGTTTAGCTAAAATTCGGTACGGAATAACTTTCGCGCCGGCTTCGTATGTGGCTATTCCGGCTTGGTCGGTTTCGGTGAAATTCTTACCAAATTGCTTTCCAATTAGGTTTTGTGCTAAAACCACTACAATTTTCTCGAATGTGTATAAATTGTAGGTTTCAACTAACACATAATTGATTTTTGGCCCAACGGTAAGCGCCGTATTGCTCGGAAGCGTCCACGGCGTAGTGGTCCAAGCCAGGAAATACACATCGCCAAATCCTTGAAAGGCAGCGGGTAAGGTTTCGGGCAAAGCTTTAAATTGCGCTACCACGGTTGTATCGGTAACATCGCGATAACTTCCCGGTTGATTTACTTCGTGCGAGCTGAGTCCGGTTCCGGCTTTTGGCGAATACGGTTGTATGGTGTAGCCTTTGTAAATGAGGCCTTTATCGTAAATTTGTTTGAGCAACCACCAAACCGATTCCATGTATTTGGGTTCGTAGGTTACGTATGGATTTTCCATATCTACCCAATAGCCCATTTTTTCGGTAAGCGAATTCCAAACGTCGGTATACCGCATTACGGTTCGTTTACACGCTTCGTTGTATTCTTCGATGGAAATCGACTTGCCGATATCTTCTTTCGTGATGCCGAGTTCTTTTTCGGTTCCCAATTCTACAGGCAATCCGTGCGTATCCCAGCCGGCTTTACGCTCTACTTGCTTGCCTTTTTGGGTTTGGTAGCGGCAAAAAATATCTTTGAGTGCGCGCGACATCACGTGGTGAATTCCCGGCAGGCCGTTGGCGCTCGGCGGACCTTCAAAAAACACATAAGGTTGCGCTCCGTTTCTATG
>JAIXTU010000268.1 GCA_027483785.1 Flavobacterium sp. | reverse complement strand
TATGAAAGCATTATTTGATCAAGTTTCGGGAAGCTGCAGCAGAAAAGTAACAACTGCCTATAGCACATCGTTTTCAGCAGCAGTTAAAATGCTCGACAAATCGATTAGACAAGACATTTACAACATCTATGGATTTGTTCGTTTAGCCGACGAAATTGTGGATACATTTCACGATTACGACAAAAAAACCTTATTCGAACGTTTTGAAACCGACCTGGAAAATGCGTTAAAAGACAAAATCAGTTTGAATCCGATTTTGAATGCATTTCAATACACCGTGCACAAATACGACATCCCGCGCGATTTAATCGATGCGTTTATGTACAGCATGCGTTTGGATTTACACAAAACTGTTTACAGCACACCAGAAGAGTTGGCACAGTACGTTTACGGATCGGCGGATGTGGTCGGATTGATGTGCTTGAAAGTTTTCGTTAAAGGAAATCAAGCGCAATACGATGCATTAAAAGTGCCGGCCATGAAATTGGGTTCGGCTTTTCAAAAGGTAAATTTCCTGCGCGATTTAAAAGCCGATTTCGAACAACTCAGTCGAACGTACTTTCCAAACGCCGATTTGGCAAATTTGGATGAGAACTCGAAACGTGTGATTGTTAAAGAAATTGAAGCCGAATTTCGCGAAGCGTTCGACGGTATCTTACTTTTACCAGACGCAGCAAAGTTTGGCGTATATACCGCTTTTGTTTACTATCAAAAACTGCTACAGAAATTAAAATCGACGCCGTCTGAAAAAATTAAATCAGCGCGAATACGCGTTAACGATTATCAAAAACTGCAACTATTTGCACGCTGTTACGTATCTTACCGCTTAAATTTATTATAGTTATGTGGATTCATTTTCTCGTTTTCTTCCTGACTTTTTTTATGATGGAATTCATGGCTTGGTTTACACACAAATATGTAATGCATGGATTTCTTTGGAACTTACACGCCGATCACCACAAAAAAGACCACGACAGCTGGTTTGAACGCAACGATGCTTTCTTCATTTTTTATGCCGTTGTAAGTATCGGATTTTTCCTGTTGTGGAATAATGGTATTTTATCGATCGGACTCGCTATTGGATTAGGGATATTTGCCTACGGATTGGTGTACTTTTTAGTTCACGATATATTTATTCACCAGCGTTTTAAATTGTTCCGTACGGCAAACAGCCGATACGGTAAAGCGGTTCGCCGAGCACACAAAATGCATCACAAACATATTGGTAAGGATAAAGGCGAGTGTTTTGGAATGCTCCTTTTTCCGTACAAGTATTTCAAGAATAGCTAAAAAAAGTCGCCCAATGAGGCGACTTTTTTATCAAATTCAATAACTAACCTAAAAATTATTTAAACGGGACTGCGTTATTTTACTAGAGCTTGTAAAGGCTTTAGTTGATCTAAATTTAAATTCCCTTGTTGCATTAGCGATAATAAAGCGGTGAAACTATCTGCAGTCATATCTGTTCCTAAAATTCGGACCAATGCAAAACCGTTTTCGCTTTCATATCCGAAGAGCACAAACTCATCAACTTTATCGCCATCTGCAAGCGCTTTAACCACGGCTCCAGCTTTACCTGAACCAAAGCGCATCAACTGTTCGTACTTTTCATCTTTTAGCAATTCCTGAACTTTAGTTTTCTCGACTGAATAAAGCGAATCGTTAGCAGCACTTTTCTTGAAAGCAAGAACGTTTACCTTTTCGAACTGGATCAAGGCTTTCGATTGTTCGACGGTGAGTTTCGATTTATCTAAACCCAACATTTGCGGCGATATGTCTACAAAAATAAAATCCTTATTTTCTTGATTTTCTACAAAATACGACTCAAGAGTAGGCTTCGAATCACATGAAACAAAAATGAAAGCACTGGCGAGTATTCCGAACAAAACTTTTTTCATGACCTTATTTTTTAGATTTTGAGGCTCGTTTGAGATCGGCGCCTCCTGGTAAATTCATTTTATCAGTTAACATCGATATGTCGTCTAAGTCGAACAAACCTGTTAAAGACAATATTACTGTTTCGTCTTTGCCACTACCTTCAACAAACATTAACAACTCGGTGATCTGTGATTCTTTAGCGCCCGATTTCACTGCTATGCGAATATTCTGACCTTTATCGTTTATACGCATTAAATCTTCTAATCCAGACGATTTCAAATACTTAGCCGCTGTGGCTTTCATATCTGCGGCAATCTTCGGATTTGTGGTTGTAAATACACGCAAATTATCCAACTGCTTTACGAGTTTCATATACTGCTGCGCATCCTTGTCTTTGGTGTTTACGTTACCCATCATTTCGAACATCTTCTTATTGACGATTACCGCAGTAACATCCTCAGGACCATCGAACTTGTCAAAAACTGACTGTCCGTAAAATAAAGTTGGAGCTAAAGCCAACACAACTACTAAAATGAACTTTTTCATGATAAACTAATTTAATTTTGATTGATGATTTACTTTTTTTCTTCTTTAAAAACTTTTCTTTTACTCTTTTCTACTTTCTCTAACTGCTGTACACTTTCAACGCCTTTATTGATATGACCAGACAGCATCATTAACGCTTTCTCGGTTTCTTTGTAAGCAACTTCCGGATCTTTAATTACACCTGATCTTCCTACATCAGGTGTTCCAAAAAAGGTGTAGTATCCAATTCCTAAAAATACTACCACCGCAGCAGCTATCGAGATGTACGTATATTGCTGTTTACGCGAAGTATGCAATTGCCTAACTGGATAACTAACTTCTTTTTCTTGTGCAAAATATCCGAAATAGCTCTTGTATGCTTCTAATTCTGCTGCTACTTCTCCTGAAAAATACGACGCTAATAACTTTTCTTCAGCCAGAGTAGTTTCTCCATCGAAGTATTTTTCCAGTAATGCTTTAATTTCTACTAATTCCATACTCATCCATTTTCAACATTTGTTCCCGCAACTGCTTTCGCGCTCTTGATAACGCTACTCGAACAGCTGTTTCATTCATTTCCATCACTTTTGCTATTTCAGCAAATTCATATTCTTCAACCTCTCGCAACTGCAAAATCAATCGCTGTTGCTCAGGTAATTGTGCCATTAACTTTTCAACAATCGCCAGTCGATCTTCAGCTTCCACTTTGCGAAGTGTTTGCTGCGAAGCATCCTCAAAATAATGATGCTCTAAGGTTACATTCGACGACCGTTTTGCTTTCAACTGATCCAAACAATAATTTTTTGTAAGTGTCATTGCAAAGGCCTCAACACTACCCAACTGCTGCAAAGAATCACCTTTTGTCCAAAGTTTTATCAACACTTCCTGAGTCGCATCTTCCGCTTCTTCGGTACTCACAAGCAACCGTTTAGCTAGTCGGAACATCTTATTCTTAAAACCAGAAGTTAACGATATGAAATCCGTTGAAAGCAAGTTTTGGTTTGTTGGTTATATAGTGAAGACGAAACACAAAGATATTTGTTACTTAAACACGTTTTTTTTTCAAAATTTTATAAAACAAAACGAATATTTTAATGCACAATATTACAAATCAATAACTTATAGTGTTTTTTTAAACCAAAATAAAATCTTTTTACTAGACGTTAAATATTAAATGTAAATCCAGAATTATTAGATAACTCGTATATTTACTTTCTAAGCAACCTTAGTTCTTCTTATGAAAAATATGAAACTTATTCAGATACTGTTCTTCACTGCTATTACCGCGCTCTTCTTAACAGCTTGCGATGATCAAGATGATCAAATTGAACGAATTAGCGGACTCGAAATCGAAGATTTTATTTATAGAGGTATGAATACGTGGTACCTTTATGAAGATGAAATCGCAGATTTAGCAGACAATCGATTTGCTTCTGCTGCCGATTATCAAAATTATCTTAGTGGTTTCGATAGCCCAGAATCACTATTCGCAGCGTTAAAAGCTCCAGCACC
>JAIXTU010000075.1 GCA_027483785.1 Flavobacterium sp. | reverse complement strand
TCCCTCCCGCCCCCATCAAGGCGAATTTTTGAAAAAAAATCGACATACTATTACGGGTTTTCCGCATATTTTTAGTTTGAGTATCAAGTATTAAGATTACAGTATGAAGACTTGAATGAATTCACCAATTAACGTATCGTTTTACCACCCTAACCCGCGAATCATCGTTGCCTGAGCTTGTCGAAGGCAACATCGTGTACTTTGTGTAAAACTTTGTGAAACATTGTGCTCCAATCTCGAAATCTTGAAATTTTTGAAATATGCGGTTTTTCCGTAAAATTTATTTCTGGGAATTTTGTACGTGGGAATCGCTCCCCATCCCGCCCGCCCCCATCGAGGCGAATTTTTGAAAAAAAATCGACATACTATTACGGGTTTTCCGCATATTTTTTGAGATGTCTGAAAACGGCTCGTATTTGATTTGTCGAAAAGTTAAGATGATTCGTTGGGTGGTAACGATTTTCGCGGCCGTGACTGCAATGAAAATACAGCCGTAACCGCGGTATGTGAAGGCGGTTTTGGAGCAGCGACCAGCGGAAGCTGTTACAAAAGCGTGCCTGAACTACCGCGGTTAGGCTGTATTGCAATGAAAGGCGCGAGATGCCGCCCAAGAAATAAAAAAGCCGATTTCCTTTCGAAAACCGGCTCTTTCAGACAAACATCAAGAATTAGTATTTCAACTTCGCGCTTAATTCAAACTCGTCGTTGATTGTTTTATCGCCCAAGTTGCTGAAGAAGCTTCCTGAACCGTATTTGATATCGTATTTAGTACGGTCTACGTTAAAGTTTGCTGTAGCTGAACCGTTTGCTACTTTCAATTCGAAGTTTATTGAATTAGTTACTCCTTTAATCGTTAAATCAGCAGTTACAGAATAAACACCTGCAGATTTTTCGCCGATTGATTTGAAAACCAATTTAGCCGTTGGGAATTTCTCTACACCGAAGAAATCTTCGTTTTTCAAGTGACCTTCCAAGTTTTCTTTACCTTGACCTGGTTTTAAATCGGTTACTGTGATCGACGTCATGTCAACCGTAAAGTTACCGCCAACTACTTTCGAACCTTTGAAAATAAGTGTTCCTTCTTTCAAGCTAACATCGCCAGAGTGTGAACCCGTAACTTTTTTTCCTACCCAAGAAACGGTACTTGCTTTTAGATCGACTTTTTTAGATTGCGCAACTGTTGTTGCTGTAGCGAATGCGAATAGGCTCAAAGCCAATAATTTGATTGTTTTCATTGTTAAAATTAAGTATTAAGATGGTTTAAAATGTATTCAATTTGGTTTGCGAAATGCTGTTTATCGCTCGGGCTGAGTTTTGAGAGCAATTCGGCTTCTTTTTGTGCGAGTATCGGATCTATTTGCTCTAGAAGTTCGAGTCCTTTAGCCGTGATGCATACTTCTATTTTACGGCGATTTTCCTCGCACACGGTCCGTGTAACGAGTTCTTTTGCCAGAAGTTTATCGACTAAGCGCGTCGTATTACTTGTTTTGGAAATCATACGTTCCTGAATCAGACACATGTTGGCAGGTTTTCCTTGTTGCCCGCGTAGGATTCGTAAAACATTAAATTGTTCCGCAGATAAATCGAACGATTTGAACTTAGTTGCCAAGGATTCGTAAAATGCATTTGCAAGACGCATCGTATTCACAATCAGACGCTTGTCCTGATTTTGAATTTTACTAGCTTGTTGTATTAACTCTTGCATATACAATATTTGTAGGTACAAATGTATAAACCTAAATTAGATTGTTTACTTTTGGTACGCTAAATTTTCGTTAAATTAATTTTATGGTAGCACATCTCAATCAAGAAGACTGGCAAGCAAAGCTTTCAGCATCTACAAATCCGCAGATTATCGACGTTCGTACTGCCGAAGAAGTAGCCGAGGGTTATATTCCCGATATGGTTCATTTTGATATTTATGGAGGTCAGGAGTTTATCGCTGCGTTAGAATCGTTAGATAAAACGCGTCCGTACTTTGTATATTGCAAGTCTGGCGGCAGAAGTGCACAAGCTTGTGATATTATGCAAGCGCTTGGATTTACTGAAACCTACAACCTTCTTGGTGGCTTTTCATCGTGGACAGGACCAAAAGAAATTTAGTTTTTTCTTTTTAATAGCCTGATTGTTAATATTTGTTTCTATTTTTGGGACGGTTCCCCAATTAACCAACGAAACACAATGAAAGCAAACCTAAGTTCAGGATCTCGATGGAGGCGTTCTATCCTTGCAGCCGCCTTACTATTAAGTGCTTTTTTTGGTGTGGTCGATAATTTCTACGTACAAATTGTGCTTTACATTGCTGGTGCCTATTTGGTATTGACCGCTATTTTTAAAATCTGTTTGATTTATAAGATTTTTGGCGTCGATGCATCCCGTCAGCGACGCACACGTTCTGGGATGTATTAATCTGGATTAGCCAGCGTTTCAAACAATTTAGCGTGTGCAGAAAGCAACCTATTTCTAACAGCGATTTCTGACAAGCGACTACTAATTAGTGTGTTTTCTCGGGTGTTCAAAAGAAACAGCGAGCTTTCGCCTGCCTCAAACAAACGTGTTTCAGCATTAAGCATTGTTCCGGTGTCTCTTACCAATTCCCGCATCAGTGAGGCTTGTTTTTCGAGAGAAACAATTTCCGTTTGTGCAGCTTGAATTTTATTTTCTAACTGTCGTGTCTCGAATTTCAGAGATAAATTGGCATCCGTTAAAGCCAGTTTTGCACGTTGTAAGTTACCGCGTTCTTTCCTTATAAATATTGGAAAGTAAAAGTTAAACCCTACTTTATAATCGTCGAATCGTCTAGAAGCATCGAATGAGTCGGGCTGAAACAAGTAGCTGTAGCCAAGGTCGGCCCGCGGTAATAATCGGTTAGCTGCTAAACGACGCTCAATTTCCAACATTTTCACTTTGGTTTCGAGTGCTTGTACTTTAGGATGTTGGTTTAAATCAACGTTATTAGTAATCATTTCGTTTGTTTGTAAGACTTCCGAAATACGTTGTTCTGTATCGGGTTCCGGAATCATATCTTCAGCCAATTCCAACGGTACATTGTTTTCGACCCAAAGGAAATTACTCAGTTCTAATCGCGCTTTAATTAATTTTAGTTTTGAATCTTCTAAAGATAAATTTCGGTTTACTACTACAATTCGTGCTTCCGTACTATCGATAACTGGTTTATCTCCTTCCTGAATCAAAATTTTGATACCGTCTAAACGAATTTTTGCATTTTTGGCAAATTCCTGATACAGTTCGTATTCGCGGTACTGACGCTGCCAGCTGAAATACGCTTCCGCTGCCTCGTAAAGCACAGCGGTTGCCATCAAATTTCGGTCGGCGCGACTCAAGGTTTGTTGCAACTTCGCTTTCCGTAAATCGGCCATTCGCTTGTTGATAAACAAATCTTGCGCAATCGGAATCGATATGCCTACATTGCCCAAACCAGTTGCCGGAACTAGGTTTTGCGGGTTTAAATACTGTCCGTTATTATCGTCGATTCCGGCTTTAATCTCGATTCCGTACCAAGTCGGAATTTTAAACGTTCCGTTGAAAACATTGTAGTAGGTACTTCCTTTAAAATCTTTGCGCTCGAAATCGGCTTCTAAAACCGGATCAAAAGCGCCGCGTGCCGTCATTAATGCAGCTTGTGCAGCAGATATTTCTAAATCAGCACTTTTCACCAAAGGATGAAACTTGCGTACAAATCCCATGTATTCCTCAAACGACATGATTTTGGGATTATCCTGCGCGAAGGAAAGCTGTCCGATCAAAGCAAGCAGTAAAAGTCGTACTTTCATTATTTACCGTCTTTTTTCGGAGTTGAAGAATTCGACTTAATATCGGAGCTAGAACCTTTGTAGTAATTCGGTGGGAAACCGTTGAGGCGTCGCCAAATTTCAAACCAAACCGGCACCGTTTCCAATAATGCAATGGTTTGCGCACCCGAACCAATCGCTAATTGTGTGGGCCACTGCTGGTCGGTATTATCCGGAGCAATAAGTACTCGGTATTTACCGTTTTCGCTGATGAAATTTTCAATAGCAACTACAGTTCCACCAAAAGTTCCGTACGACATATCCGGCCAGCCCGAAAATACAATAGTAGGCCAACCATCAAACCAAACACGAACTTTTTCGCCGCGTTTAATCAAGGGCAAATCGATTGGTGAAACAAAAGTTTCAACCGCAATTTCGAAATTCTGCGGCATAATACTTACCACTGGAGTTCCTTCTTTTATTATTTCGCCAACACCCGACTGCAACGCGCGGTTTACATAACCGTCTTGCGGCGCTAGAATGTAATACATGCCGTTTCGAATGTTGTAATTAACGTATTGATTGTCGAGTTTGTTGACTTGCGCCTCGGTATCAAACTGACTACTTTTTGCCGTGAACTGGTCGCTTTCAACCTTAGCAATTTTTTCTGCGTACTCGGATTCAAGACGATCTAATTCAACAATAGCATTTATTAATTCATTTTTAGACGCCAAAAATTTGTTCTCAATTGTGATGATTTTGGCTTCCATTTCCTGCTGTTTCAAACGTTTTTCTTCAACATCTGTTACAGGTTTTAGTCCGTCTTTATTTAACGTAACTGCCCGATTGTACTGCGTGTTTGCAATGCGCAGCAGCGTTTTTGTAGCCACTAAATCGGTACTATCGCTTTTAATTTTAAGCTTTGCTTGCAGTACTTTGTTGCGCGCTTGCTCTGTTTTGAGTTTCAATTCTCTAAAGATTGCGCCTTTCTGACCTTCTAATGCGACTACTTTTTGGCCGTAAGAAGCTGCAGCCGATTTCTTTGCATCGCGTTGATTCTTCGTGTTTTCCACTAAATTCGGATCCAAATAATCTTCTTTCACCTCGCTGAGATACACAATAGTATCGCCCTTTTTAACAAATTGACCTTCTTGCACATACCATTTCTCAATACGTCCGGCTATGGTTGTATGAATGGTTTGCGGACGTTGACCTGGCCTCAAGGTCGTTACAGAACCCGTTCCGGAAATGTTTTGCGTCCACGGCAAAAACATGAAAATAATTAGTATAAATCCGAAAATCGCCATGAAACGATTCAGAATTTTGTAATGCGGACGGTTTTCCAAGCTGCGAACCGTCTTAAATCGCTCTGCCTGTGGAATATATACGGAGTTTTCTTTAGATAAATTCAGCATCTTAAACTAATTTTTGATCGTTAATGATTTCACCTTTAGACATAGAAACTACACGAGTTGCTTTCGACTTCCAATACGGATTTTTCGAAGTAACAATAACGGTCCAACGGTTTTTCTTATCCATAATAAAATCGATAATTTCTTTCGCAATCGGCTCGTCCATCGTGTCGGTCGGATCTTCATAAAACAACACCAATGGCTTGCGAACGATACTTCTTGCAATCAGAATTTTCTGAGCATTCGAAGAAGAGAATTGCTTTCCATCGGGAATAAGCATGGTATCTAAACCGTCGGGTAGAGACTTTATTAAGTCTTTCAATTTGACGGCTTCGATGGCGTATTTCAAATC
>JAIXTU010000218.1 GCA_027483785.1 Flavobacterium sp. | reverse complement strand
TGCTTGAGTTGGTAGTAGTCGACGGGAAAGCACGCGGTATCATCGCTAGAAACCTAATGACTGGCGCTATCGAACGCCATTCAGCGCACGCAGTAGTTATCGCAAGTGGTGGTTACGGAAACGTATTCTTCTTATCCACCAATGCAATGGGTTCAAACGTAACCGCTGCCTGGAAAGTACACAAAAAAGGTGCTTACTTCGCAAATCCATGTTACACACAAATTCACCCAACCTGTATTCCTGTTTCTGGCGATCACCAATCAAAACTTACTTTGATGTCGGAATCGTTGCGTAACGACGGACGTATTTGGGTTCCAAAATCGCTTGAAGACGCAAAGGCGATTCGTGAAGGACGCAAAAAACCAACTCAATTATCAGAAGAAGAAAGAGATTACTACTTGGAAAGACGTTACCCAGCTTTTGGTAATTTGGTACCTCGCGATATTGCTTCGCGTGCAGCCAAAGAGCGTTGCGATGCCGGCTACGGCGTAAATAAAACGGGCGAAGCGGTATATCTCGATTTCGCATCTTCAATAGAACGCTACGGTAAAGACCAAGCTCGTATTCGTCATTTAGACGAAAACGACAAAGAGTTGGTGCTTAAACTCGGAAAAGAAGTAGTTGCTTCTAAATACGGTAACTTATTCCAAATGTATGAGAAAATCGTAGATGAGAACCCGTATGAAACACCTATGATGATTTATCCAGCGGTGCACTATACGATGGGTGGCGTTTGGGTTGACTATAACTTGATGACAACGATTCCAGGTTGTTTCGCTATCGGTGAAGCAAACTTCTCAGATCACGGAGCCAACCGTTTGGGAGCTTCGGCGTTGATGCAAGGTTTAGCCGACGGTTATTTCGTTCTTCCATACACCATCGGCGATTATTTGGCACCTGATATCAAATTAGGTCCAATTCCAACCAATACTCCAGAGTTCGATGAAGCTGAAAAATCGGTGAGAACACAATTGGAACAATTCGTTTCAAACAAAGGAACGCAACCGGTTGACCACTTCCACAGACGTTTAGGAAAAATCATGTGGGATAAAGTTGGTATGGCACGAAACGAACAAGGTTTGAACGAAGCCATCAAAGAGATTTCAGAATTGCGAGACGAGTTCTATAAAAACGTGAAAGTTCCAGGAACACTCGACAGCTTCAACCAAGAATTGGAAAAGGCTATGCGTGTTGCCGACTTCCTAGAATTGGGCGAGCTTTTTGCGAAAGATGCGTTGCACCGAAACGAATCGTGTGGCGGTCACTTCCGTGAAGAATACCAAACTCCAGACGGAGAAGCACTGCGCGACGATGAGAACTTTGCTTACGTAGCTGCGTGGGAATACAAAGGAAAACCAGCCGATGCCGTTTTACACAAAGAAGAACTCGTGTACGATAACGTGAAACTCGTAACCCGTAGTTACAAATAATAAGATACCAAACAGCCGCAAGGCAAAAAAGATAAGATATGAAACTTAATCTAAAAATTTGGAGACAGAAAAACGCACAAGATCAAGGAAAGATGGTCGATTATGCCATCGATAACGTATCGCCTGATATGTCGTTTTTGGAAATGCTAGACGTTTTAAACGACGATCTCATTCAAAAAGACCATGATCCTGTTGCTTTCGATCACGACTGCAGAGAAGGAATCTGTGGTATGTGTTCGCTATACATTAATGGAGAAGCACACGGACCAGACCGAGGCGTTACCACCTGTCAATTGCACATGCGTAAATTTAAAGATGGCGACACCATTTTCATCGAACCGTTTCGTGCGAAAGCATTTCCAGTAATAAAAGATTTGGCTGTGAACCGTTCGGCTTTCGATCGAATTCAGCAAGCCGGAGGTTTTATTTCGGTAAATACTTCTGGAAATACACTTGATGCGAATGCGATTCCAATTCCAAAACACGATGCCGACCGCGCGTTTGATGCAGCTACTTGTATTGGTTGTGGCGCTTGTGTAGCAACGTGTAAAAACTCGTCGGCTATGTTGTTTGTTTCTGCAAAAGTAAGTCAGTTTGCTTTGCTTCCACAAGGGCGCGTAGAAGCTACGGATCGTGTATTGAACATGGTGCGCCAAATGGACGAAGAAGGATTCGGAAACTGTACCAATACTGGCGCTTGTGAAGTGGAATGTCCGAAGGGAATTTCGCTAGAGAATATCGCAAGAATGAACAGAGAATACCTTGCTGCAAGTTTAAAATAATATATAGAGCTTACATTTTTGAGACGCATCCAAACTAATGGATGCGTTTTTTATTACAGAAAACTAAAGATCCTATCTTTACGAATCCAATAGGAAATTTGAACGTAAATGAAAAAATTATCCTTTTCAATTCTACTCATTATTTTTTGTAATGGGCTTTTTTTTGCGCAAGACTTAAAACTAATTACCTACAACATTCGTTTAGATCTTGAATCTGACGGAGAAAACAAATGGCAAAACCGAAAAGAGTTTCTTTGTTCACAATTGGGTTTTTATGACCCGGATATTTTCGGAATTCAAGAAGCGCTTCCCAACCAAGTTACCGACATTACATCGGCTTTGCCAAAGTACAGCTATGTGGGAATAGGAAGAGATGGCGAGGGAAGAGGCGAATCGTCCAACATTTTTTTCAAAAAAGAACGATTTGAATTACTAACAGAAAACACCTTTTGGTTATCTGAAACTCCCGAAATTATTTCAAAAGGTTGGGATGCAGCACTCAATAGGATTTGTACTTACGCTTTATTAAAAGACAGAAAAACAAAGCAATCGTTCTGGGTTTTCAATACTCATTTAGACCATCAAGGTGAATTAGCCAGAACCAAAGGAATAGAACTAATTCTCTCAAAAATCAAAGCGCTCAACACCCAAAATGATCCGGTTTTTTTATTAGGTGATTTTAATTCAGAACCTACAGCAGAACGAATTATCAATTTAAAGAAATGGATGATCGACAGTCACGATATTTCCAAACAAAAACCTTTCGGGCCAAGTGGTACGTTCAATGCTTTTAAACATAATGAAGCAGTAGTAAGACGCATTGATTACATCTTTCTTTCAAAAGATAATTCTTTTACAGTGAACAAATATGCAGTTTTGAGTGACTCCAAGGATTTAAAATACCCTTCAGATCACTTGCCGGTTTATGTTGAATTGACTTTTAATTAATTGCATAGCTTAGCTTTGATGAAACAGAACCACTACATGAAAAAATTTCTTTCCATATTATTTTTGCTTTTTTCAGTAATTTCTTTCAGTCAAAAGCTTCACAAGCACGTCAACCCATTTATCGGAACGGGAGGTCACGGACATACATTTCCCGGCGCAACTGTGCCTTTTGGAATGGTGCAACTATCGCCAGATACACGAATTGATGGCAGTTGGGACGGTTGTAGCGGTT
>JAIXTU010000349.1 GCA_027483785.1 Flavobacterium sp. | reverse complement strand
TCGGCACTATTTTACGCACTTGCTGAAAATACTCCGGGCGAGTAGCACCCACCACGTACATCAGATTGTGCGCATTGGCATAGGTTTGCGATGTTTCGAGAACTTTTTCGAAAAGCGCTGTTTGGTCGGTTGTGCCTAATTGAAAGTCGGCAGCGCCAGGATTCGACGTTAACGCCAGTAAAATGGTTTGTTTGTTGGGATGGGCAAGAAAGGGTTCTACCGAATCGCGACCCATATACGGTGCAACGGTTACGCTATCGAAGCCCAAATCATCGAAAAAAGCACGGGCATACATATCGGCAGTATTTCCAATATCGCCGCGTTTTGCATCGGCTATGGTAAAAATTTCAGGGTAGTTGTCTTTGATGTACCGAACGGTTTTTCGCAAGGCCAGCCAACCTTTTTCTCCCTGCGCTTCGTAAAACGCCACGTTGGGTTTGTAGGCAACGGTTACAAAATGTGTGGCATCGATAATAGCTTTGTTGAACTCAAAAATCGGATCATCGGCGCCTGCTAAGTATTTGGGGAGCAGTTTAGTATCGGTATCTAAACCCACACATAAAAACGACTTTTTGATTTTGATTTGCTGTACGAGCTGATTTATCTCCACGATTTTGTTGTTTACATGACGCCTTCCGCTAATTTCTCGGTATTGTTTACCAACTGCAATTCGTCGATAATTTTTTGAATGTCGCCATTCATGATATTTTGTAATTCGTACAGTGTGAGTCCGATACGGTGATCGGTTACACGGCCTTGTGCGTAGTTGTACGTGCGAATTTTCGCAGAACGGTCGCCCGAACTAACTTGTGAGCTACGTTTTTTGGCATCTTCTTCTTGCTTTTTAGCGAGTTCTTGTTCGTACAAACGCGAGCGAAGTACGGTTAAGGCTTTGTCTTTGTTTTTATGCTGTGATTTCTCGTCCTGGCACTGTGCTACTAAGCCTGTAGGAATGTGCGTTAATCGAACGGCCGATTTGGTGGTGTTAACCGACTGACCTCCTGGGCCTGAGGAACAGAAGTAGTCGATGCGAACATCATTCATGTCGATTTGTACGTCGAATTCTTCGGCTTCAGGCAAAACCATTACTGTAGCCGCCGAGGTATGTACACGACCTTGCGTTTCGGTTTGTGGTACGCGTTGTACCCGATGCACACCTGCTTCGAACTTAAGAGTTCCGTAAACGTCTTCTCCGGTTACTTCGAAAATAACTTCTTTAAATCCGCCTGCTGTACCTTCGTTAGTATCGACTATTGAGGTTCTCCAACCTTTACTTTCGCAGTATTTGGTGTACATGCGGAAGAGGTCTCCGGCAAAGATCGACGCTTCGTCGCCACCTGTTCCTGCGCGAATTTCCATCATCACGTTTTTAGCGTCTTCCGGATCTTTTGGAATCAGCATAAACTTAATTTCTTCTTCCAGTTGCGGAAGTCGCTCTTTAGCTTCATCCAATTGCATGCGCGCCATTTCAACCATTTCGGCATCGGAACCGTCGGCGATAATCTCATTAGCTTCGTTGATATTTCCAACGACATTCATGTACTCTTCGCGTTTTTCGACGATTGCTTTTAAATCTTTATACTCTTTATTGAGAGCGATATAGCGTTTTTGGTCGGAAATGACGTCGGGTTGAATAATTAAGTCGGAAACTTCGTCGAAACGTTGTTTGATATATTGTAAACGGTCTAGCATGATAAATCACCTCTTTTTCGGCGTGCAAATTTAGTGAAATAATTCAAGGAAAAGGTGAGGAGTGGTTTCCTTAACTTTCGCGCATACGCAAATGTAAATTGGATGTATAAATTTTGCTGAGTCTTGCAAGAACTTGCTGTATTTGTTAAATTTTCTGATCTAAACTTTTAGAACTCAACTTTGAAAAGCGGTTGCCGATCGTTGGTAAATTTTATTCGACATGCTTTAGATGATTTTTTCTGCTTAAGCGACATAAAACCTCTTAAATTTGCCCCTCAATTTTTGATGAGATGAGTATTTATAAATTTCGCGTCATTCTTGATGATGAGGATGATGTATTCCGAGATATTGCAATAGCCGACGAGGATTCGTTAGAGGATTTACACAATGCTATTGTAAATGCTTTTGACTTTGACGGTATGGAACCCGCGTCGTTTTATAGTTCGGACGATCAGTGGAGCCAAGGCGAAGAAATTTCGTTGTTTGATACCGGTGATGTGCCCGGCGAAGCAAAAATTATGGCCGATTATCAGATTTCAGAATGGTTTTCGGAAGACATGACGAAAATGATTTACGTGTACGATTACATTAACATGTGGACGTTTTTTGTGGAATTAGCCGCCATAGACGAGCCTGAACTGGGAACAACGTATCCGAACGTACTTTTCTCACACGGCATCATGCCCGCAATGGCACCCGAGAAAAAGTTTGTTGACGACAGTGAAAACTTATTAGATTTTGATGAAGACGGTTACGACGAGGAAGATTTCGACCAATTTGACAACGGTGAAAACTTTGAAGATTACGGATTTGAAGAAAATTGGAACTAAAATACCTACCACAAACACATGATTAATCTCTATAATACTCAAATAGAATCCCTTTCCTTACACAGAATTGGCAACAAGAGTCGCAACGAAGGTGTGTTTTTATCAAAAGACACATTAAATCTCAGCGATGAAATGATGCCGCTCATCAAGGAGTTTTTCTTTAAACCTTTTCGCGAAAAAGAAGAAAACTACTACCAATTTGCGCATGAAGTAGATTTGGAGTACAACGAAATGTACACCATTTTGAGTACCATTTTTGATAATCCGCATACCGCACACGAGCAAGCAAGTAAAGTAGCCCAGCATTTATACGAACAATCGAATCATCCGCACATTAAAAACGGTGAGTTATTTGTCGCGTACCTTACCAATGCACTTATCGACAACCAACGTGTGGATGCCATTGGAATCTTTAAGAGTGAAATTCAAACCGATTTCCTTCAATTTGAAGAAAAGGAAGAAAACCTGACGTTACTGCTTCAACAAGGTATAAACCTCAGTAAACTCGACAAAGGTTGTTTGGTTTTTAACTACAAAAAAGAGGAAGGATACAAGATTTTATCTGTAGATTCGAATCGATACGACGCTCGATACTGGCTCGAACACTTTTTGAATGTCGATGTATTCCAAGACGAAAACTTCATCACAAAAAAATACCTAAAATTTTGCCAGGATTTTGCTAAAGACGTGGTGCTTCCCGCAGAAGATAAGAAGGAAGAGGTCATGTTTATGAATCGTTCGGTGAACTATTTTGCTAAAAACGACAACTTCGAAGAAACTAATTTCTTAAATGAGGTACTCGACAATCCGGATCTCATTCCGGAATTCAAAAACTATAAAGTTGATAAAGGAGAAAAGTACAGCATAGAAGATGTTACGTCTTTTCCAATTGCAAATGCCGCAGTAACCGATGCGCGTAAGAAACTAAAAAACACCATTCAGCTCGATACCAACATTCAAATCAAACTCGATTTCATAAATCCTGAAAGCGCAGAAAAATTTGTGGAAAAGGGTTGGGACGAAGAACGACAGATGTACTATTATCTCGTATATTTCAACAAAGAGCAAAAAAGCTAGCGCAACCGATTAGCCGCTTGAACATCTTTTAAAAAAAGAAAAAATATGTTAAGAAGATTTTTTATTGCCGCAGCATTTGTCGCTATTTCGTTTAGCTGTACAGATGATTCTACTAACGATGATACGTGTATCGATTACGAATTAGAAGGTGTACAAGAAGTTGTTGATGTACCTACTCTAGTTGAAGGTACCTTTGCGTTTGAAGTTTCGTTTCAAGTTAATAACGGTTGCGGACAGTTCTATGCATTCGATGAACAAAGTCAAGGGAATTCGAGAACAATTCGCGTTTCGGCAAAATATGAAGGATGTATCTGCACACAAGATATGCCGATTTTATCCCGAACTTATCAATTTGCACCAACTTTACCGGGAACGTACACACTTAATTTCGTTAAACCGGACGGTACATTTATTACGAGAACCGTCGTGAAAAACTAATAGGATATACCCATGAAACAAGACGCAACCTTTTTCGGAGCTTAGCATCTAACTACTGTGGTTAGGTTGGTTATTATTCCATAATTGTGTTTTGTTTTAGATGCGAAACGCGCTTTGAGAAATCAGAGCGCGTTTTGTTTTTTCGCACAAAACAATGGCGTTTTTCGCACGGAAAACTCAGGTATTCTCGTTTTGTTCGCACGGAATACGCAGAATTCACAGAAAAACAGCTGCTTTGGTTTTGTTCGCACGGAATACGCAGAATTCACAGATTTTTTAACGCTTGCAACGAAAACTCCATAAATTTTATAACCAGACAAGCACCACCAAAAAATCACCGACGAAAGTACGAAAACCAGTTAGTTTATGCACAACGTATTTTCTGGGCGAAAAAAGTAGATCTACGTGTATTCCTTTCGTAAAAACCGAATCGATTCTCCTACGCTAACTGAAAGTGTATGAAGTTAAATCGGCGTTTGAAAAAATATTGAAGAAATGTGAGTAACATTTATTCATGTGTTTCGTCTATTAAGAACAAAACAGTTGGAGTGGAATCAATTCTATCAATCAAAAATCTGCACAAGCGATACGGCTTCGTACACGCCGTAAATGGCATCTCGCTTGAAATCAAAAAAGGAAATGTGTACGGAATTCTCGGACCTAACGGCTCTGGAAAATCTACGACACTGGGAATCGTCTTAAACGTGGTAAACAAAACTTCGGGCGAGTTTACTTGGTTCGACGGTTCACAGTCAACGCACGAGGCAATAAAAAAAGTAGGCGCGATTATCGAACGTCCAAATTTTTACCCGTACATGACTGCAGCCGAAAATCTCAGTCTCGTGTGTAAAATTAAAGGGATTTCCACAAGCAAAATAGCCGAAAAACTCGAAGTCGTTGG
>JAIXTU010000167.1 GCA_027483785.1 Flavobacterium sp. | reverse complement strand
CCGTACACCATGATTGAACCGTAGAGTTTATCGGCCGATTTTCCAAAATAAATTACGTAACCGTCGGCAGTTGGGTTTTGCTGCCATTTGAACCACACATTTCTGCGTTCACCTTTTATTTTAGGTGGTGTGCGTAAGGCAACGAAATTTTGTACTTCGGTGGGTTTTACTTGATTGCCGTTGCCGAAAATGCGAAATCCGCTTATCGCGAACGTTCCGGTAGGCATTTTCACGTTTTCGAGTTTCACGTAACGTGCTGTAGCCGATTTTTCCAACTCAATGTATTCGTGCGGAACGTCTTTTTCGTTGTTGGATTTATCCACCAAGAGCGTCCACTTTTTTCCATCGTTCGAAACATACAAGCGGTATTGATGTCCGTTTTTTGGCGTTGATTTGCCCATAAATTCGACATCTTGATCAGCGTAGTTGATTTGAATTGCGTTTATGGTAGCGCGTTGTCCCAAATCAGAAATTATGTATTCGCCAGCATTTCCGGTTTTTGCCGACCAGTAGGTTTTAATGTCTTCGTCGACCGAGAAGTTCGGTTGCAATCCGCCTAAAGTAGAGCTCACGATAACGGGTTTGTTGTAATTCAACAGCATCCAGCGCGTAAATTCTCCGCTTTGTTTCACGTTTGGTAGGTAGGTAGGGTAATCTCCGTAGGCAGTATTGCAATACATGACGCCATCGCGGTCGAAGCCTGCAGGCCAAATGCCGATACGTCGCTCGAAGTTGTTTTTGGTGCAAATTCCGATGGTCGGCGTATGCCAATAATTTTGGTTTGTATCTTGGAATGTGGCTCCGTGTCCGGCTCCTCGTGCAAATCCGCCGGGCTTGTACGAAAACGGATTGTGCGATTGGTATTCAAACGGACCCAAGGGTGAATTGCCTACGTACACACCGTCTGCGTAGCCTGAAAATTCGGTTCCGGGAGCGCCGTATTGCAAATAGTATTTGTTGTTGTGTTTTGTCATAAACGCGCCTTCGAGAAAGGGCTGAAGAAAGGTGTTGTCGTTGTGTTCGCCAAAGCGTTCCCAACCGTGTTCATCGTCGTTGAGGGCAATCATCGGAATTGCTTCGCCTTCGGGCTGAAAAGTTTTGCGATTGAGCTTGAAGCCATACAACGGATACAAATTGCTTGAACCGAAATACTCGTAAATCTGATCGGTGTCGGCATCCCAAAAAATTTGTGGATCCCAGGCTCCCGCTTCCGATTTGTGTACCAATTCTTTCCATTCGTTATTTTTCGGATTGGTGCTCATCCAAATGGGGAATTCCTTTCCGTGTGTGGATCCAACTACGAGCAAGGTATCGTTAACGAACGACACCGAGGGTGCACAAAGTTCGTCGTACACTTTATGTTCTGGTCGCAGAAATTTACGCGATACAAACGTCCAATTTGATAGATCGTCGCTGTACCAATAGCCCCACTGATTGGTGGAAAACAAATAGAAGGTTCCTTTGTTTTGAACGATCACGGGATCGGCGGTGGCACGGTGTTTCCCTTGTTTAACAAAATCGGGAATAGGGCAGTAGCCGTAATCGATATTGATCGGATTGCAATAGGTTCTGTTTTGTGCATATCCTGTTGATGAAAGGAAGAGTGCTACAAATAAAAGGCTGTATTTTAAACGATTTATCATGGCAACAACTCAATTTGTACTTTTAGTGTAGCATCGCTATTACCACCAACATATATTTCGAATGTACCTGGTTCGGCTACAAAATTCAAATCACTGTTGTAGAATTTAAGATCTTCAGTAGTGATTTTGAACGTTACCGCTTTGGTTTCGCCAGCTTTCAGGGCAATTTTTTGGAATCCTTTAAGTTCGCGAAGTGGACGCGTAACGCTGCCCACGACATCTCGTATGTACAGTTGAACCACTTCGGTGCCGTTAATATTACTAGTATTTTTTACTTCTACGCGGATTTCCACGTTTTCGTTTGCTGTGAAAGTAGTTTTGCTTGCGCTGATGTTTTTATATTCGAAAGTGCTGTACGAGAGTCCGTAACCAAAGGGAAAAAGAGGTTCGTTTCTTACATCGAGGTAGTTCGATTTAAATTTCTCGAATTTTCCTTCTTTGTTTCCGAGTGGTCGACCGGTATTTTTCGCGGCGTAATATATAGGTACTTGTCCTACATTTCGAGGAAAAGTTGCCGTTAGTTTACCTGAAGGATTTGATTTTCCGAAGAGCGTATTTGCGATGGCAGTTCCCGCTTCACTTCCGGGGAACCAAACGTTTAGTATTGTGTTGGCGAGTTCGTTTTCTTCTGTCAAAACTAGAGGACGCCCTGTAAACAGGACAATGACAATTGGTTTATTTAGTTTTTTGAGTTCGCGAAGTAGTTCTTTTTGAGCGAGCGGAATTTCTAAATTAGTTCTGCTGCTCGATTCGCCACTCATTTCGGCAGATTCTCCTAGAGCTGCTACGATAACATCGGCGTTTTTACTAATTTCAATAGCTTCTTTGATAAGTTCTTCGGCAGTTCGGCTATCGCGGTTAAGCGATTTACCAAACATAGTAGCACGTTCTTCAAGGGCTGGATCGTGGTCGAGATTGCTGCCTTTAGCATAGCTAATGGTGTTAGAAAATGCTCGTAGCCCGTCGATGAGCGTAATCGAACGTTCTTGTTTGGTAGCTACACTCCAAGTTCCAGCCATGTTAACGGCGTTGTTTGCAAGCGGCCCCACAAGTGCGATGCGTTGCTTGGGATTTAGTGGAAGAACTTGATTGTTGTTTTTTAGAAGTACAAACGATTCCTCGGCAATTTTCACTGCTTCAGCACGATGCTCCGGTGTGAAGATTTCGGTTTTAGCTCGTTTTTCGTTGCAGTATTTGTACGGATCTTCGAATAAACCTAAATCGTATTTGGCATTTAAAATGAGCCGAACGGCTTGGTCGATATCGTTTTGTGTGATTTTTCCTTCCTCAAGTGATTTTTTTAATGTACTGATGAAGCCTTCGCCTACCATATCCATATGAATACCGGCCTTTAAAGCGAGCGCTGAAACGGTTTGCAAGTTGCCAATTCCGTGTTCGGTCATTTCATTGATTCCAGTGTAGTCGGTTACAACAAATCCGTTGAATCCCCATTGTTTGCGAAGCACGTCGGTCATTAGCCATTTGTTGGCAGTTGCGGGAACGCCATCGACTTCATTAAAAGATGCCATGACCGTTGCAACACCTGCGTCGATTGCAGCTTTGTAAGGCGGAAAATAGTCGTTGTACATTCGAATGCGGCTCATATCGACCGTGTTGTATTCTCTTCCCGCTTCGGGTGCGCCGTAAAGTGCAAAGTGTTTTACGCAGGCGAGGATGGTTCGCGGATCGCGCAAGTCGCTTCCTTGATAACCACGCACCATAGCCGCCGCGATTTTACTACCGAGGTACGGGTCTTCGCCAGAGCCTTCTGAAATTCGTCCCCAACGCGGATCTCTCGAAATATCGACCATCGGCGAGAATGTCCAGTTTATACCGTCGGCACTTGCTTCGATAGCAGCAATACGTGCACTTCTTTCAATGGCCTCTAGGTTGAAAGTTGCCGATAATCCGAGTGGGATCGGGAAGGTTGTTTCGTAGCCATGAATGACGTCCATGCCAAATAAAAGCGGAATTTTAAGTCTGGATTTCTGTACGGCAATCGTTTGAATTTCCTTGATTTTAGCAACCGATTTTATGTTGAACAAGCCACCTACTAATCCGTTTTTGATTTTTGATGCGATGTCGGCATTTTGCGCTGCTCCGGTTACGATATCTCCTGCACTTGGAAGGTTAAGTTGACCGATTTTTTCGTCGATAGTCATTTGATTGAGCAGATTTTCCACAAACTCTGATTTTGTTGCAGGCGCAGCAGATTTAGATTGTGCAACGAAAAGTTGTGGAAGTAGGAGTGAGGCAAAAAGTAGTAGACGAGAACTCATTATTTGTGTTTTTTCTGATTTAATAACCAAGAGTAAAATTCGTTGTTTTGAAAAAGTTTGTCCCAACCGCCGTGTCCGACATTCGGTTCGCTGTGAAGTTTAACAGTTGGGTTAACTTGTTTTAATTTTTGATAGAGGGTTTCGGAATACCAATACGGAACTACGGTATCGTCGGTGCCGTGGTACATATAGATTGGTGTACCTGCAAGTTTTTGGAATTCCAACATAGGAATACGGTCAACAAAACCCGAGATGGTTGCGGCTGCTGTAAAAAGGTCGGGATTAATGATGAGTATATTCCAACTTGCCCAAGCGCCCATACTAACTCCGATAAGAAAAACCTGTTGCTTATCGATTGCGTTTTTGGCAACCGCGAATTCAACAAGTTTGGTTAGCGCTTCGGCATTCCAGTACTGATTGTTCGGACATTGTGGAGCGAGAATATAGGAATCAGGATACTGGCGTTCGAGATAACCGATTGGACTATTGATAATTACTTTTTCAATATCCGAACCACGTTCCCCGGAGCCGTGTAAATAGACAACGAGAGGTTTGTTCTCGCTTTTACTAGTAGGTTTTTTAAGGTAGTAATTGTAGCTTACCGTTTCGTCTGATTTCCAAACAAAAGATTCAAATTTGGTTTGACCGCTGCTGTTTAGAGCACAGACGATCGCAAAAAATAAGAATGCTATGTTAGGTTTAGATGGCATGCTGTGTTGAAGAAAAGCCAAGTTTTTGCAATCCTTGTCGGATTTCAGGTGCTTGCATGAATAAACTCCATAACAATCCGGTTCTGTAATTTTCAATCATCGGAGCTATAGTTCCCTGGTCGATAGCTAAATAGCGTGGCGTAACCCAGTTGTGGTGCGGAGAAAAGGCATCGTAAGGTCCGGCGGCACCTATTAAGCGAGGTCCCCAGCTTGGATCTTCGTAGAAAAAGCGAAGCGCTTTCATAGATTCCTGTGGCGTGTAGGGAAAAGATGACAAAGCGGCTGTTGGTGTAATGACGCCACGATCGTTACCAGGTTTGTGATCTGTGTAGCCTACCGTTCCGTTCGGATTTCGTGTGTAGCTCGCTGTTAATCCCCAGCAATTTTCACCGTATCCAATCCAGCCAATCTGATTCGCCACGCAGTAGTTGTACATGATTTGTGCATGATTTTTTGTCAGCGTCCAGTAATTTGCATATTGGTCGTTTAAACCTCGCGGATCGAGTGCTAAGAAAGAATAATGTGCCCAAAACATAGGTCCAACCGTTTGAGCTCCGTTGTGTTTTAGTACGATTGGAAGTTCGTAGGCGCTTTGTGTACTGACAATTCCGCCGCTTCGAGCCCAGCCTTGATGGTACGCGTCGGGAGCAACCGGATGTGTAGGCGATGAAGCTGCCAAAATATAGGTTATCAAACACTCGTTGTAACCTTCTAATTTGAAATTCATAATCCAACCGTTGTTTGGCGACCAGTGCCAGTACAGTGCTTGTTCGCCCTTGGTATACCAAGTCCAATCGACACCTTTCCACAGCGCATCTGCTTTTGCGGCTAAGGCTTGTTCACGTTCGTTACCTGTTTTAAAGTATTCGCGCAAGCAAATTAAACTTTGACATAAAAAAGCGGTTTCTACCAAATCACCGCCATCGTCGTTTGCTCCAAAAGGGATGGTATTTCCGTTAGTGCCGTTCATCCAATGTGGCCAAGCACCGTAATAGCGATCGGCATTTTCAAGAAAGCTAAGTGCGGTTTCGAGTCGTTCGATTGCTTGTTCGCGGGTGATGAATTGACGTTCTACACCCACGATGATATTCATCAGGCCGAAACCCGAACCTCCTGTAGTGACGAGATTTGCATCAACAAACGGTTCGTCGGTGTGGAAGCGTT
>JAIXTU010000120.1 GCA_027483785.1 Flavobacterium sp. | reverse complement strand
TTTACGATGACGTAATCGAGTGTGGGTTCGAATAGGGCAGAAGTTGATTTAGTAATTTGGTTTTGAAGCTCGTCGAGTGTGTATCCGAGTGCGAGTTTCGACGCTATTTTTGCGATTGGGTAACCGGTTGCTTTGGAAGCAAGTGCCGACGAACGGGAAACGCGTGGATTGATTTCAATAGCCACAATATCTTCTTTTTCGTCGGGCGAAACGGCGAATTGAACATTGCAACCACCAGCAAAGTTTCCGATGGAGCGCATCATTTTGATGGCCATATCGCGCATGCGTTGAAAAGTTTTGTCGGACAATGTCATGGCGGGCGCAACGGTAATCGAATCGCCGGTATGTATTCCCATCGGATCCATGTTTTCGATGGAACAGATGATCACTACATTGTCGTTTTTATCGCGAAGTAGTTCGAGTTCGTATTCTTTCCAGCCTAATAACGCTTTATCAATCAGTACTTCGTGTATCGGCGATGCTTCGAGTCCGCGTGTAAGTAAATCGTCGAAGTCTTCTTTGCGATGCACGAAAGCCGCTCCGGTACCCCCGAGGGTAAACGACGGACGTATAACGAGGGGAAATCCGAATTCTTGGGCGATTTCTTTTCCTTTCAGAAACGAGTTTGCTGTTTTTGCAGGTGCAGCTCCTACGCCAATTTGTTCGAGCAATTGTTTAAACTGTTCGCGGTCTTCGGTAATGTTTATAGCGTTCACGTCGACACCAATCATTCGTACGTTAAAATCGTTCCAAATGCCTTTTTCGTCGGCTTCTAAACACAAATTCAACGCTGTTTGTCCGCCCATTGTTGGGAGAACGGCATCGATTTGTGGGTGCGCTTTTAAGATTTCGATGATCGATTTGGTGGTGAGTGGCTTCAGGTACACATGATCGGCCATGGATGGGTCGGTCATGATTGTAGCTGGATTGGAATTGATGAGAATAACTTCAATTCCTTCTTCTCTGATTGAGCGTGCTGATTGCGATCCGGCGTAATCGAATTCGCATGCTTGCCCAATAACTATTGGTCCTGAGCCGATGATTAAGACCGATTTAATGGAGTTGTCTTTTGGCATATAGTTGTAGTTGTGTTGTTGTGGTAAAGGTAAATTTTAGACTTTAGATATTTGCTTTTTAATTCTAAAAAAAAAGGCGATACCGATTAAAGTAACGCCTTAGTTCATTAGAGATAAACTCATTATTTTTTATGTCTTGGTTCGCACGAAACGGTTAATTTGTGACGACCTTTTGCACGTCTGCGCGCTAGAACTTTTCTTCCATTCGCAGAAGCCATTCTGTCCATAAAACCGTGCTTATTTCTTCTTTTTCTTTTCGATGGTTGAAATGTTCTTTTGCTCATTGCCTGTATCTTTAAAATCTAAATTAGCTGTTGATGGATTTGGTTTCCGAAAAACCGAGTGCAAATATAAGAAGACTTTTTTGTTAGGCAAGTCGTTACGAAAAAAATAATTTAAGTTTCGGGAATTAGTATCTTTGCGCTCCAAAACGGAATCATCATGTATCACAAAAATATCAAGTTATTTCTCTTTGCCGCGCTTAATGTTTTGGCTATCTGGCAGTTTACTGAATCTGAAATCGGAAACGGTATTTTCTTAATCTTACTGTCGCTCATTTTCATTTTACTCTACTTTAAGAACGAATTCATCATCTTGGCGTTCTTTAAACTGCGTAAACAAGACTTTGAAGGCGCGAAAAAGTGGTTGGCATACATCAAAAATCCGCAAACAGCACTGGTGCGCAAGCAACAAGGTTACTTCGAGTATTTGCATGGACTTATGCTTTCGCAGACCAACATCACGCAAGCAGAAAAGCACTTTAAGAAAGCTGTGGAACTCGGATTGTCTATGGATACCGACCTAGCCATCGCAAAACTAAATCTTGCCGGCGTAGCTATGACGCGTCGTAGAAAACTTGAAGCTACTAATTTGCTCAATGAAGCAAAAAAATTAGATAAACAAGGTTTGCTGAAGGATCAAATTAAGTTGATGAAAGAACAGATGAAAAAGATTTAATGTAATTTTCACGTTAATTTTTCGGGTTTTATCCGTTAAATCTTTCTCTAATTCATTAAAAAATCGAAAAATTTAACACTTTTACGTTAGTTTGTCGATTTTTTTTATACTTTTATCTCTATTGCGCTGAATATCAATTCAGATTGAGATGAAAAAATTTCTACCATTAGTACTGTTTTTGCTCGGTAATTTGTCGTTTTCACAGACAGACCAAAAAGCTTACAGCGATGCGATTCGAAAGAACATTAAACGTTACAGCGCCATTAGTGATCGGGCTTATTTGGTTGGAAAGACTGCCGAGGCCGAATATCTTTTTGATACTTTAGTTAACAATCATCTCGTCGGAACGCGCTTCACCGACTTTCAGCTCAAACGTCTTTACGGTGGAAAACTGAAACTATCTTCCATCAAAAAGCCAATACTGATTCAAACGTACGCCTCTTGGTGTATTATAAACAAAGGCGAAATACCCGCTTTGAACAAACTTGCGCGTCAGCATGCCAAAGATTTGCAAATCATTGTGGTTTTTTGGGATAGAAAACAAGCAGCCAAAGCTGTAGCTGCACAATTTAACGGCTATATCGAAGTGTGTTATGCCAACGAATCGTACTCGAAGGATACCGAGGTTGTAGCTACGATGAAAAATGCCATCGGATATTTGTCTTCGTACTTCCTCGACGACAATCGAGAAGTGCTTAGTATTCGCAAGGGCGCTCCTTTAAAAATTCCAAAGAAAACGCCTATAAAAGAGGCTATTCGTTTGAATTTCGAATTCTATAATGCTCAAATTGCTGATATCTTAGTAAAAAGCAATCTTAAAAAAGAGCACATTGTACACCAATAAACTACTGCGGAATCAGAATTTCGTAGGCTTTACGATTTAAATTCGGAAGTTTCTTATCGCGTAACCACGGGTTGTGATATTTCAACGTTTTGTAATTGATTCCTTGCATCTTAGCAAATCGAACTAAATCCGTAATTGTTGTGTCTACAACTACTTTTTTGGTTGGTATGGGTCTATATAATTCCTCGGCACTAAAAGTAAATCCGTAAGTCGACGGATTTTTCATTACTTCTTTTAGAGCTAAAATTCGAAATACATAACGGTGCGTTTCTTCGGTGAGTAATAAATCGTAGTAATTTGTTTCGTTTTGGATATCCATTTGCTTTTGCACGCCTGCCATACCGCCGTTGTAAGAAGCAGCGGCTAAGGTCCACGATCCAAATTTCCGCTTGGCATCGAGTAAGTACTTACAAGCTGCTTCGGTCGATTTCTCCACATGGTAACGCTCGTCAACAAATTCGGTTACTTCCATGCCGCGTTCTTTTGCTGTGGTGGGCATGAATTGCCAAAATCCTTTTGCTCCAGCAGATGACGTTGCGTTCATCAAAGCGCTTTCGGCAACGGCTAGATATTTAAAATCGTCTGGAACCCCATTTTTCGCAAGTATTGGTTAAAAAAAAAAAAAAAATCGTGCCGAACGTTTAATGATCAACAAGGTCGATGCATCTAAATTTGCATTTACAATCAATTCACGTTCAAAGCGTTCGCGCACATCCTCGACATGTAACGGACTAGGTTCTCCGGCGAATTCAGCTGCATTTGGCGCATACGGATGTTTGATTTCATTGGCGCGATACTGTACCGCAAAAATCGATGTGGCAATAATTCCACTGCTAACAAGTACACTAAGAGCCAGTGTTTTCCAATTCGTTTTCATTTCGTTCGATAATTTTTGGCAAATTTTCATTTAGCCATTTGTACTTATTTAAAATCATGATGTGCGTTCCGTCTTTTACCCAAATCGCATTTTTAATGTATTTCGGCGGAAAAACCTCGTCAGCATCACCATGTATGTGTATCACATCGGGATCAACTTCGATTCGATTCCATAAAATTACTTGTTCGATCGACCATTGCAAATATTTTTCATCACGAACCGACAGAAATTTCTCATATAACTTCAAACGTTTGTTTATAGTATCGCCAAAACTAAATTTTGCCAATTGTTCTACATTTAACAGCAATTTTATTGGTAAAAGCTTGTACGCTTTGGTAGTTTTGGCAATTTTAAAGCGTCTCGGAAATTCCAGATTGCTTTTTACACTCGATATAATGATTACTTTTTCAGGATTAATAAAGTGCTTCATTTCCTGCACTAAAATGCCGCCAAACGATACGCCAATTAAAATAATGTGTTTTCCGGTTACTTTTTTAGATAATCGTTTGGCGTAATCGGGCAGAGATTCGCCTTCCAACGGTATTTGCCATTCGAGTAAATGCACTGTAAAGCGGTCGGGTAAGGCGATGCGTTCAAAAATGAGCGGACTTGCTGCAAGGCCAGGCATGAGGTATATATCGTATGATTTTAGGGTAGACATCGATGAGCTTATTGATGCCTAAAAATACTGTTTAGTTTTAATCCCGAGCGTAAAGAATGAGTTAAATAAAAAGTTATTCCCTAAAATAAGGTTTGTTGTTTTTTAAATAAATAGGGTTTGGGCGCCCGGGCACGCTTTCGCCTTTACTCCTCGCTTCGTTTCGTTTTACTCCACTTCGCTGTGGGGTATCGGCTCACCCGAGGCTAACAGCCGAACTGACCGGAGGTAATCGTTGGCGCGGCAATCGTTACCAAAAATTGTACGAATAAAACGTTATATTATTTCGATTCTTTTTTCTTAAAAATATTAAAGTATTTTATCTAATTAAAATATTAATAATCAGTTTTTTATATTGGGTAATATTGCAATATTACGTTTTAAAAATCGCAAATCCGCAGGTAATACAAATAAAAGCACACACCATAATTTTAAAGACCAAACCACTTTTAGGTAAAGTGGTTGCTGAAAAAGGAAACATGGCAATCAGAGAATTAGTAGCCAATCTAAAGCTTTCATTTCAAGCGATCTAACAAAGGTTTTTATGTCGAACTCACGTTATTTATCATGTGTCACGAGATTTGAAACGACGTGAAATCAAGTAAATGAACACATTAGAGATTTTTAGTCAATTTATTCATTGATTTACGACATCATCCCACTGAATTTAAAAAAAATACGCCGAACGAAAACCCGTTCGGCGTTCCAACTAAAACAAAAAATCGGCAGACTAAAACTTGTAGCCTGCACCAATGAAAATACCGCTGATAGCCACATCTCCTGTGCCCAGCGAATATTTCGCGTTTACGTCGAATTCCTCTGAAATGTCGTAGGACGCACCAAAATCAACGTTGATTTTAAATTTCTCTTCTTCCAGTTCGGTGAAGTAGTTTAAACTTGGTCCCGCCATCAAGTGAAAGCTATCCGCTAACTCGTACTTCGCCAAAATCGGTACGCTCAAGAAGTTGAAATCTTTAATTAGAACGTACATTAATTCAGGCTGCACTGCAAATTTTTCAGAAATGCCAATGGTAGCAAAACCGCCAACGTAGTAACCAGTTTCTGAACCGGTAACTTCACCTAACGGACCAAGATCCACTTTTGTAGATGCTAAATCAACACCCGCTTTAACACCAAATTTCGTGTCTTGAGCTTGTGTCGCAAAAGTTCCAGCAAATACGGCTAATACAAAAAGTAATTTTCTCATAAGTAAATGTTTGTTAGTTATGAGTCAAAACTACTTAGTGAGATAATCTTCTGAAATACTACAAATGACGTATTTTTTGTGTCAACAAGTTTGCTGTGCGCACCTAGTGGTTCTGCGTCATGAATCCGGAAATATCTTCCCTGGATTTAAAATCCTATTTGGATCAAAGACGTTTTTGATGCCGCGCATTAAATCCAACTGATGTGCTGGAAATTTTATTGGCATGTAATTTTTTTGTACGTAACCAATGCCGTGTTCGCCAGAAAGTGTGCCGCCTAATGCCACCGTGAGTTCAAAGATTTCGGTGATACCTTTCGGTATTTCTTCCTGCCACTGCTGTTCACTAAGCTCGCCGCGAATGATGTTTACATGCAAGTTGCCATCGCCAGCATGACCGTAACAAACCGATTTAAATCCGTATTTCGCACCGATGCGTTTAATGCCTTGCAATAACTCAGGTAAGGCGTAGCGCGGCACCACGGTATCTTCTTCTTTGTACACCGAATTCGCTTTAACGGCTTCGGCTATGCTGCGTCGCATTTTCCAAAGTTGGTTTTTTTGTTCGGTAGAATCGGCGAAAAGAATATCATCAATGTCGTAAGCTTCGAAAACCGCGCACAATTTTTCGGCTTCTTCGAGTAGTTGGTCGAGGTTGTTGCCATCGAGTTCTACCAATAAATGTGCATTTACGTCTTGCGCAACTACAACATTCAGGTTGTCAACAAATTGCAGCGCCCAGTCGATCGCATCACGTTCCATAAATTCGAGCGCCGACGGAACAAACCCGGCTCGGAAAACGGCTGAAACAGCTTCGCAAGCTTCGGCTTCATGGCGAAACGGTACGAGCATTAAAACGTTTTGGGTAGGCAAGGGCAGGAGTTTGAGTGTGGCTTGTGTGATAACTGCCAAGGTTCCTTCGCTGCCTACCAACAATTGCGTGAGGTTGTATCCGGTTGCGTTTTTTAATGTGTTGGCACCGGTTTCGATAATTTCACCGTTGGCCAATACCGCTTGTAAATTAAGTACGTAATCTTTAGTTACGCCGTATTTCAAAGCACGAGCGCCGCCCGCATTTTCGGCAATGTTTCCACCGATGAAGCAACTGCCTTGACTACTCGGATCGACCGGATAGAACAATCCGTGTTGTGCAACGGCTTCGCGAAGGGTTTGGGTAACGACAGCTGTTCCGGTGGTTACCTGTAGATTTTTCAAATCGATTTCGTGAATTTGGTTAAAACGTTCCATCGATAAGCCGATACCGCCGTGAACTGCTAAGGCTCCGCCGCTTAAACCGGTGCGCCCGCCGATAGTAACTACCGGAATTTGGTGTTTGTTTGCGATTTTTAAAACAGAGGAAACCTGCTCGACCGAATTTGGTTTGATAACAATATTTGGTGGAAACGACAGGTCTTCGGTTTCGTCGTGGCCGTAATGCAAGAGTGTTTCGGCGTCGCGATAACAATCCAGGTTGGGAATATTTTGTAGTTCGGAAAGTATCGAATCGGTAAGCATATTCTTTTGGTAACGATTTTCGGTTACGGATTTTGCGTTAGGGATTAAAGCGGAAATCCTGTTTTGCGCTGCCGCTTAAGGCGCAAAACAGATTGTAGCGAAAAGCCCGACCGCGAAGTTACGATTTTAGATGAAGCGATTGCGTTTTCGCGGGAACGCCCAAATAAAACGATGCGATAGCTTATTTATTTTCGGTTTTTTTACGCAAATCGAAATTGAATATCGTATTGATAATCAATCCGTTGTTGTATTGATAAACGTCTTGACTGTTGATGTTTCGACCAAACTGCACGATTTGGTTGAGGTATCCGGCTTCGACTTTTAAATTGTTGGTAAGGTTGCAGCCGAGCAAAATTCCGAGGCGATTTTGATCGAAGACGTTGGCGCCGATGTTTTCGCCGAATCCGAGGAAAATTTCGTCGTAAACCGCTAAATACGGAGTTGTAAGTTTTGGATTTTTAGCCAGCGGAATTTGTATGCGAAACATGTAGCGCAGTCGATTTAAAAACAGGTATTCGTCTTCGGAAGTCGATGCTGCCGAGGCAAACCGACCTACCCAACGTTGCTCAAGCATGAATCGGTGCGACAAATCGACGTTTGCGATTTTATCGGTTATTGTCGCCATTTGAAAGGCGCGGTGCTCGGTAAATGTTTTGCCAAAGCCGTTTAACGGAATGTCGCCATAGGCATACGTTTCAATCCATGCATAACCCAAGCGCAGTTGCAAATTCGGACTAACTTGGTAGTTTGCACCTACGCGAAGCAAACTTTGCTGCGGATTGGAAATTGTTTCGGTGCGACGCCATTGGTACTCAGTGTGGACGCTCCATTTATCGGCAACTTTAAAGGTTCCGAAATAGTTATACCAGCCAATTTCGTTTCGATCGGTAATGCGTGTGGTTTGGGCGCATATTCCTGAAGAGAGAAAAACAAAAAGCAAAAGAAAACGGAACTTTAGCGGCATGGTTTTAGTTGTTGGTTGGCTATAAAAGTACGTTAATACAAGAAATAGCTCTTATTTTTTGTATTTTCAAATCCCAAAAAAAGGAATTATGAGCTACAGTAAAATGAGTAAATCATTGAAGTTAAGAGTCGGGCTACTAGCTTTAATTTTAGTTTCGGCTTGCCAGCAGCGCGCAGTTTTATCGGATGCAAAAAGCAGCGAACCGATTAGTTTGTACAGTAAATGGCAATTAATAGAACTCAACGGTAGAACACTACAAGTTTCGGATGGCTTAAAAACACCAGTTATTACCGTTGAAAAAGAAGGTCGCATTTCAGGTAACGCCAGTTGCAATAATTTTTTTGGCTCGTTTGAGACGGATAATGCTTTTCGTTTGAAATTCAGTAAAATGGGAAGCACGATGATGGCTTGCAATGATATGAGTTTGGAACGTGAATTCTTGCAAAAATTGGAAGTTGTAGACAATTTTACGTTAAGTGGCGACACGCTTTCGCTGAATAAAGCCCGTATGACTCCGCTGCTGCGTTTGGTTCGCGTGAAGTAGCTTTTGTTGTTGCAATAAAAAATCGTCTGTACACGCTGATTACTCCGTTTGATAAATGCTTTTTCGGCCGGTAAAAAGTCGAGCTAGAATGCAAACCGGCAACGCAACGTAAAAGTATTGTTCGCCAAATAATTCCAAGCTCATTATTGCGCAAGTTAAAGGAACTGCCGCCGCTGCGCCAAATACCGCAACAAAGCCTAGTGCTGCAACAAAACCAACGGGTAAACCAAGCTGCACGGCAAGAAAACTTCCAAGCGTTGCACCAATAAAAAACAGCGGAGTAACTTCGCCACCTTTAAATCCGGCTGCCAATGTAATTGCTGTAAATAAGAGCTTCCAGCCAAATACAGCTCCGTCGGTAGGTTGGAGAAAAGCGTTTTCAATTTCTGAAATACCTAAGCCAAGATAGCGGTCGGTTTGTAAAACAAAGACAAGTGCAATAAGTATGCAGCCACCGACAAAGGCTTGTAGCGGCTTTTTATCGGTAATTTTCTGAAAGACAATCCCTATTTTTTCTTGTAATTCAATGAACAAGCGGGCCGTAAATCCGAATGCCAAGGAGCAAGCAATTAATGTTAAGAACAAGCCAAAACTCCAGTCGGGTAGAACCGCCGTTTTATACGTTGTATGCGAAATAGGAAGCAATAAAGCCACGGCATTTGCCACAAGGGCACAAAAACACGCCGATGCCACAGAAAACGCATTGATGTTTTTAGTTTTATCGATTTCGAAAGCAAAGACAAATCCTGCAAGCGGAACGCCAAATACGGCGCTAAATCCGGCGGCTAGGGCACAACGCAAAAAGGTTTTCTGCTTTGTTGCGTCGAATGGAACTAGTTTCCTAATGGCCGATTCAACTCCGGCGGCCATTTGTACCGCGGTTCCTTCGCGTCCGGCGCTTCCACCAAAAAGGTGTGTCAGTAAAGTAGTTACGAAGATGAGCGGCGCTAAAAAGAAATTCCAGTTTTGATTATCATTATTTAAAGCAGCAACTAGAATTTTTGTTCCGGCTTGATAACTGGGCGCGAATTTTTGATAATACCATACCATAAAATAACCCGCAACCGGAAGTCCGAATATGAGATACGGAACGTGTAAACGAAAGTTGGTAACACCATCTAAAGCATACAGAAACACGCCCGAAACTAAGCCAACGCAGGTAGCTAAGAGTAGTAGAGCAGTGATCCAGCGAACTAATTCTTTAATGGACGCTATTTTAGGGAGGACCGCGATTTTCAAGCGTTGATTTCTTGTTCGGCAGCTAAGTTTTTTAGAAGAAAATCGGTTCCAAAGCTTAGTTTTTTTGCCAATGGAGCGGTGGGAGCGATCGCCCGCCAAAAAGGTGTGATTTCGCTTAAAGGTGTTCCCGCTTGATACTTTTCGTAGTTTAGTTCGGCTACAATTCGCAGGAAAATGCCCGTCGTTACCGGACAGGTATGTGTTGCACCGTAGGTGAGTGCAAGATCTTTCCGGATATCAGTCATAGATACCAAGGTTCCGGCTGGAATTTGTTCGATGTAATCGGCAAATTTTTTTGGAGTTGCAATAAGCATCAGTGCGTTTTCGGGAATGTCGGCAAAACGTTTGTCGATTCGCTTCACTTCAAGTTCTTTGCGTTGGTCGAATTTCTGTTGCCAAGTTTTCGTTGCCATAATACAATATTCTAATCTAT
>JAIXTU010000035.1 GCA_027483785.1 Flavobacterium sp. | reverse complement strand
TGTGGAAGCGTTCACGAGCGAGTTTTGAATTTACTTCAGCAAGATCCCAAAAGTACTTAAAGGCGTCGCGTTGTGCTTTTGTTAGCAGTTCTTCGTCAGAAATAGGCGTTGGAGTTTCGGCTGTTACAGTCGACTTATCGCCACATGATGATGAAGAAATACTTACTGTGATTAAAGCGAGTATTAAATAGTATACTTTCATAAGAGGTTGCTTTATAAATAACGATCGTTCGATTAGAGATAGTAGTTTGGTTAAGATGAAATTTTTAGTTTCGATGATAGAAGTTTCGATGCAAGTTTGTTTAAAGTGAACAATTTCAGTTATGGTACATTATATTTTTTGAAAAACTTCGGCAAGTCGATATATGTCTTTAATTAAATAAGTGTTTTTAACTTCAATTTTTAAATCGAACTTTCGTTAAATAAACTCCGGCAAGCTCGTTGCCGGAGTTTTTAATAAAAAATACTAAAGATTAACGTCCAGCTTTTTCTAATTCGTACAATGCACCGATTTCAGCTTGTGTTAGGGCTTTGTCGTACACGCGAACTTCATCCATAGATCCTTTTAGAGCTTTGTTCCAAGCGTCGGTATTTGTTCCGTTTACAACATTTTCCATAGCACCTAGTACAGGACGTGTAGGCAAGAAGTGATTTAGGTTAAGTGCTGCACCATTGTTACGTACTTCCCAAGCCGAGTTAGAAATTTTAACACCGTTTACGTAAATTCTGTTTGTTCCGGTTGGGCCATCGAAAACATAAACGATATGCGCCCACTGACCTCCGATTTTGTTTGGATTCCACGTGTGCGTTGCATCCATCCATGGCTCTTGTTTCAGCATATTCACAGCATCTCCTCCAGTTTCTGTTCCATCGGCTTGCTTGATTCTGTAAATTCCTTTTACTTGGATAGAATCAGAACTTACAAGTCCGTGCGTTTCTCCAAATAAGTTCAAGTTACCCCAAACTTCTCCCGTTCTTGTTAAAGAAAAAAGTGGTGAGATATTACTTGGTTCACCAACTGCAGGTCTTGTATTATTTAAAATAGCCCAACAGCTAATTGTTGCACTACCTGAAGTTGAATTTAAAGCTTCAATGGCAGGGTATGCCATATAACCTACATTGAAAGATACTCCTTGACCTTTTACACCAGCTACAAAGGTTGCAGCGACAGTTGATGAAGGATTTGTTCCTGAAATGCTTTCTTTTCCGTTACCATTTAGTGGCCAGTAAGCACGTAGCGCAGTTGCTGCAACATCGTCGGCTTTGTCATATCCACCAATAGGAGGTAAAGATGAATCAGTGTCGCCACCACAAGACACCACAAAAGCAAGTCCGGTTGCCGCAAGCATACCAATAAGTAATTTGTTTGTTTTCATAAAATAATAATTGATTAGAGTTAATTTTTGTTGTTAATAACTCGGATTTTGGATTAAGCGTCCGCCGCTTTGTATAATTTGATCGTTGGGTATTGGAAATACTTCATGTTTGCCGGGTATAAATGTTTTTCCATCGACTGCCATTTTCTGCTGCGCGCGACCGGTTCGAACTAAATCAAACCAACGATCGTACTCCATAGCCATTTCCCATCTACGTTCATCTAAAAGTTGGTCGTAGGTAATGCTGGTTCGATCACCTAATCCGGCACGAAATCGAAGTGTGTTTGCGATGCTTAACGCTTCGCTTGAATTTCCAAGGTTTAATGCAGCTTCGGCGCGAATGAGTAGTAAATCGCTGTATTTCAATATTCGGTGATTTTTAGCCGTATTTCCCTTATCGCCATTCCAAGGCTCTGCAATTTGACTCTGGTACGCTTTGTAATTGTATCGTGGGTTTGCCCAAGTAGCGGGAGCAACAAAATTGTCCCATAACACAGAAGGCACGAACAAAATTGATGCGCTTCTTCGAACATCACCGGACTCAAATGAGTTGGCTAGATTTGCCGAAGGTGAGTTGAATCCCCAACCCAAATCGGGCGTTCCTCTGGGTCCTTGCACGTTTGTGTAATCACGTAAACCATTTGTTAGTGTTGCTTGCACTTCAAAAATCGATTCTGCTTTGTTTTCTCCAACTTCGCGCCAAACATCAGCGTAATTTGTTAAAAGCCCGTACTGACCAGACGAAATAACTTCGCCTGCCGTATCATACGATTGTTGCCATTTTTGTTGGTACAAATACGCTTTTGCTAAAAGTGCTTGTGCTGCTCCTTTTGTTGCACGTCCTAAATCAGCGCTGGAATATGCCGCTTTCAGGGGTAATCGCGTTGCAGCGTCAGTTAGATCGGCTTCGATTTGAGCGTAAACTTCTTCTTTACTTTTTCGAACAAATACTACTTCATTGATTGTTTCATCGTCGTTGATATCAATTTTGCCAGTAACTAGCGGAACTCCACCGAAACAACGAACCAAATCGAAATAGAATAATGCTCTTAGAAATTTAACTTCGCCAATAAAACGCGATTTCAAGTTTTCATCTATGGCCAGTTGCTCAAGATAGAACAACGCGTTGTTTGCTCTATAGATTCCTTCGTATCTTCCTCTATAAACATCACTGAAGGAAATATCTGTCGGATCGAACGTTAGGTTGTCCATTTTGTGTTTGTCTGTTCCCGTATCTGATAAGGAAGAGCCTTTATCGGCATCATCGGAGGTTATGCTTGCGATACCAATCCACGAAAACGAGTACATATTGTAATCCAACAACTTGTTGTAAACACCATTCACCAACTTTACGGCGTTATTCGGATCATTTAAGAAATCAAATTCCGTTTGAGCTGTGTTCGGTTCTACATTCAGATCGTCTTCACAAGCGGATAGCAAAAAACAAGCTATCGCGGATAAGACAAATATTTTTTTACTTAAAGATTTCATAGTCAATTAATTATAAACTTACGTTTAAGCCAATAGCAAATGTTCGGTTGGTAGGATAGGCATTTAACTCAATACCAGCAGATCCGAGCGGATCGCCACCGTTATTTCCCACAAGTTCTGGCGAGTATCCAGTGAACTGTGTGAAGATGAACGGATTAACTGCCGTCGCGTAAACACGCACGCGACTAACTTTTTCAAGGAATTTAGGGAAGGTGTATCCGAGTGTAATGTTGTTAATTCGGAAGAACGATCCATCTTCGATGTAGTAAGTAGAAGATCTAGGCACGTTGTTGAATGGACGTGGATTTGTTGCATTCGGATCGCCTGGCAACCAAAAATCATCAAGTACTGCTGATTCCACATTTTCTCCGCCAAAGCGCTGCGCCTTCTTACCATTGTATAGTTTATTGCCTCCAACGCCGTAAGTATCCACGCTAAAGTCAAAGTGCTTGTAGTTTAGTGCAAAGCTGAGTGCGTAAGTATGCGTCGGAATATATGATCCTGCGGCAACACGTTCGTCGGAGTAGGTAAATTCACCATCACCGTTAAAGCCAGTAACATCGAAAACGTAAAAGCTTCCCAAGGGTTCACCAACAAGTACTTGCTTAGTCCATTGTCCGTTGTCGATCGAACCACCAATCAAATCACTGAAGAAAGAGTTGTTGACTTCTTGAAGTTCATTTTTATTAAGAGATAAATTTCCTGAAACAGTGTAGCTAAGATCGTCGTTAAATTTCCCGTCCCATTTCAGCGAAATTTCGGCACCTTGATTTAGTACTGTTCCCGTATTGAGTGTCACGCGATCTGGCGAGATCACTGAAGGTAATGTAACAGGTAAAAGTACATTTTCATTTTGGCGTCGGTAGAAATCAACAGTTCCCGATAAACGGTTTTCAAACATTCTAAAGTCGAAACCAAAGTCAATTTCCGACATTGTTTCCCATGTTAAATTAGGGTCGATTTGATAGGGTTGAACATTACCTGGGAAGATGTTTGCATCTGGGCCAAAGCTGTAGTTGTAGTTTGCGGCAAAAAGTGGGATGTTTAAGGCTGTGAGTGCATTAGCATTACCAACTTCGCCATATCCACCTCTAATTTTTACGTACTGAAGAATCTTGTTTTGCTTGAAGAACGCTTCGTTAGATAGCACCCAACCGGCGGAAACTGCTGGAAATACACCCCAACGGTTTGACTCCTGAAAGCGGCTGTTTCCTTCCCGACGTACTGTTGCAGAAAACAAATATTTGTTATCGAATTCGTAATCTGCACGAGCAAAATAAGCTAAAGAGACTACGGGAGTTTCCACGCGGTTTTGAGCAATTTGCCCTGGCGGTTGTTCTGTGTTGTAATCGGATAAATCGAGCGACCAATAGTTTGATTGTTCGGGAACATTCCAACGAGTAGCTGATAAACTCTCCGCGTTGTTTGTTGTACTGCGGTTCATACCAATAGTAGCGTTTATAGTGTGCTTATCTATTGTTTTTGAATAACTTACGAAGTTATCCCAGTTCCAGCTGTAATCGTCGTATCGACGTTGTTGTAGTGTGTTGATTGGGTTGCTTACAGGATAATCGGCAATTTCTTGGGTAGGATTTTCTGCCAACCAGATATTGCGTGATGGCGTGTACGTAAAGCCTTTTGCCCAATTAAATGTCGAACCAAAATTAGAGGTAAATTTGATGTCCTTTGTAATTTGAAGTTCGGCTGATATATTTCCGAAAACGGCTAGATTTTTATTTTGTTCGTTGTAGTAAAACAACTGTGCAGCGGGGTTGCCAACATTGTTAAAACGATCTGAGCCATTAATTGCCACCTGACCTGTAGCGGGATCTCGTAACGGAACTCCCCAACGTCCGTTTTCGAAACGAACGGGAACAATTGGTGCTTGTTTATAAGCATTTGTAAAGGCGCTCAGAGGTTTTGGGCTATTGTTGGTAATCGCTAAATTTAAGTTTTGTTTAATGGTAACTTTTCCGTCAAGAATTTTGAATTGATTTCTCGAGCTTAAATTTGTACGCTCGAACTGAGTACCATTTAAAATACCTTTTTCTTTGTAATTTGTGGCGGTGAACGCCATGTTTACGTATTCGCTACCGCCTGATATTGAAATCTGATGCGATGTAGTTTCCCCCGTATCGGTTATCTCGTCAAGCCAATTCGTGTTGTGCGGTTGATCAAAGTTGAAGTAGGTCGACGATCCTAACGCAGTATTGTTGTAATACACGTAGCGGTAGGCATCTGCCATCTCAACTTCTCGCTGAATGAATTTCCGACCAACAAAGCCGTCGTAGCTCACTTGAAGCTTATTTTTCTTTGCTTTTTTGGTATTAACAACGATAATTCCGTTCGCTCCTTTCTGTCCGTAGATTGCGAGAGACGAAGCATCTTTCAGTATATCAATGTTTTCGATATCTCCAGGAGCAATACCGTTTAGCGAAGTCGCCTCTAAACCGTCTATAATATACAAGGGCGTTCTACCTCCTAAAACGGTTCCTAAGCCACGGATGATTACAGTTGGGTTTGCTCCAGGCTCGTCGTTTGTTACGATGTTCACGCCCGCCGCTTTTCCCTGTATAGCCTGTATAGCAGATTGCGCTGGTGTTTTGGTGATTTCACTAGCTTTAATCTGAGCAACAGAACCCGTGATAGCACCCGCTTTTTTCGTACCAAAACCAACAACAACTACCTGCTCTAATTCGGTGCTGGAAAGTTGCATGCTAACCTTCATACCGGTCTTTGCCGCTTGAGTGATAGTTTTGTATCCTACGAAAGTGAAACTTAGCTTATCATTTTCGGCTGCTGTAATACTAAAATTTCCGTCAAGATCAGCAGCTACACTTACTTGGGTTACTGTATTTGTTACCGTTGTACCGGGAAGCGGCAAACCATTCTCGTCGAGCACTTGTCCAGAAATCGCCTGTCCGACCGCAAACTGAAAGCCAGAGAAAATGAATAAAAAGAGTATTAGTTTTTTCATACCAAACTTCATTCGAAAGATTTGATTGCGAATGTAGCAACTAAATCGTTGTAGTTGTGGTAGGAGAGAAGTTTGTTAATTAATCTAAAATTTTATATAAAATTGCTTAATACGTTGATTTTAATTACTTTAATTGAAAAATAAAACAAATAAAAATAGATGCAATGATGTAGTAGTGATGTATTATGTAGTTGTAAAATCTTGGCAAAAAAAATGTTATCTACGTAATTTTAGATTCAATTTTATAGCGTATTCATAAATCTGTTCAAGCTAACATCTGCATCAAGAGCTAGTTTTTTGCGTAGTCGATAGCGGTGAATTTCGACACCGCGATAAGTGATATTCATAAGTGGAGCAATTTCTTTAGACGATAAGTTCATTTTCAAGTAAATCGCTAGTTTAATATCTTTTGAGGTTAAGATGGGATAGTTCTCTGTAATTTTCTTCACGAATTCAGCATGACTTTGCAAGAGGTTTTGCTCGAAGTTTTCCCACTCTTTTTGGGTGATGCTGTGATTTTTAATCGCTTTCTTAATTTTAGTTTTAAGTTTCGCAACATCAGGTTCTTCTTCGACCGCAGCCGAAACAGCTTCAATGATTTCGCTGTGTTTAGCGATTGAAAGCGATTTTGATGCAACTTCACTGGCTTTTGCTTGAATTTGCATTTCCAAAATGTGCTTTTCGTATTCTTGAATTCGCAATGCGTTCTGAGCTTCAAGCTCTAAGTTACGAAGCTCACTTTGATGTTTTATCTCTTCTTCTCTAATTGCTAGTTGCTGTTTATAACGAAACTGGTTCCATTGGTAATATAGGAAAAGTAAAAGCGCTAGTGCACAAGCATAAATTATTAACATATATCCTGAGAGAAACCAAGGTCTTGCAACTTCAAACTCGAAAATTGCTACACGAGTTAAGTTATTGTCTTGAATACTAAAGAACTCAATTTGCTGATCGCCACTTTCTAAGTTATTTAATATCAATCGATTATTGTAAGGTACTGCTTTAATCTTATCGCCATTTCTGCGATAGTAAATTTCTGTGGTATTCTGACCGAAGTACTTATGTATGATGCGCAATTCCACAGGTCTTTTATAACCTACAACTGATCCTGCTTGTAAGCATTTCTGTTGTTGAAAAGCTTCAATTCGAATTTTATCGAGCAGTCGTGTATTCTTTTGTTCGGTAAATTCTAAAAAACCGTCGTCGAGATTTACTGCATATTTAGATCCGAGCGTAAAAATCTTGGTATCTTGGTTAATCAAACGCCCGCGATAGTACTTTTCAGGAATTAAATCCCATACAAATAAATCATTAACCAAACGAACCAAATACAATTGCGTGTTTTTTACTGCTAAAAGCGACTCTTTTCCAGCTGCTGCCAATTCAGTAACTCCATTAAATGCAGCTGTAAATTTGGAATCGTAGATAAGTAGATTTGTTTTTTTGTTTGGAGTATACCATTTATCAGCAATTTTTACGTAGATACTTTCGCGGAAAGAAAGCAGCTTAACACTAAAGTCGTTTTTAAAATTTTGTAATTTACTGATGTCAGTAATTGTGAATTTTAAATGATCGTATTCGTAATCAATACGATAAATGCCGCGATATGCATCGGTAGCCCATAACTG
>JAIXTU010000237.1 GCA_027483785.1 Flavobacterium sp. | reverse complement strand
TTCGGTTTGTGCAAAGAAATTCGACATGAGTTTATCGTGATGATCTTGTAAACCGTGACACGATTTTATGAATCCGATAAAGTCGGTTGGAATGAGCTTTGTTCCTTGATGTAGCAATTGGAAAAAGGCGTGTTGCGAGTTGGTTCCTGGTTCTCCCCAAATAATGGTTCCGGTTTGATACTCGATTGGATTTCCGGAACGATCAACGCTTTTTCCGTTACTTTCCATAATGCCCTGCTGTAAATACGGGGCTAATTTTTGCAAGTATTGGGTGTATGGAATTAGCGCTTCGGATTCGGCGCCGTAAAAGTTGTTGTACCAAACCGTTAATAAGGCGAGTACAACGGGAATATTTTCATGGAAATCGCTGTCGCGGAAATGTTTGTCCATTTCGCCCGCACCGGTTAGCAACTCTTCGAAGTTATCGAAACCAACGGCAAGTGCAATGGTAAGTCCGACGGCACTCCACAAAGAGAATCGACCACCAACCCAGTCCCACATTGGAAAGATATTTTCTGAGGAAATTCCGAATGCCGTTACTTTTTCGATGTTAGTGGAAACCGCCACGAAATGTTTGGCAATATCTGCGGTTGTGCCGTGCTGTAAGAACCAGTTTTGTGCAGTAGTTGCGTTAGCCAGCGTTTCTTGGGTAGTAAATGTTTTGGAAACGATCACAAAAAGTGTTGTTTCTGGATTTAGATTTTTGAGCACTTCTTGAACGTGATCGCCGTCAACATTCGAAATAAAATGGGTTTTTAGGTGGTTTTTGTAGTATGCGAGCGCGTCGACAACCATGGCTGGTCCCAGATCGGAGCCACCGATGCCAATGTTCACTACGTCGGTGAAGGCTTTTCCGGTATATCCGCACGCTTCGCCAGAAATAATCGATTGGCAAAAACGCGCCATTTGATCTTTTACTTGCTGAATTTCTGGAAGGATATCTGTACCGTTTACAAGAATTGGTTTTTTGTCGAAGCTTCGCAAGGCAGTGTGCAAAACGGCTCTATTTTCGGTTTCGTTGATGGCCTCTCCATTAAAATACGATTTAATTGCATCGGAAAGTTTGCATGCTTTTGCTAAGTCGAGAAGCAAAGTCATGGTTTCGAGCGTGATTCTGTTCTTAGAATAATCAACTAAAAATTCTTTCCAGTGAATGCGAAACTTGGCCGCACGATCGGCATCGGATTCAAATAAACCTTTGATATTGTGCGTATTTCCTTCGTTAAAATGATTTTGAAGGTTCGACCAAGCTTGCGTGGTTAATGCATTAACTTTATGAAGTGCCATTTTAAAAAATTTTGTCGCAAATTTAGAATATTAACATCTATAAAAGATTTTAAATTCGCAGCTTTAACGAGTGATTTATGAAATTTAAACAACTGTTTATCGTTTTTGCCTTCTTATGGTTGGTAACAAACAGCTACGCACAGAAAATTGGGTTTATCCAGCGCGCCCAACACCGTATTTCGGCAGATTTAACGCCGTTGAAAAAAGCGTGGGAGTTGGCATTAACCAACCAGAATCGAGTTGCAGAATTGGTTCATTTTGAAATCGAATCTGGTTTAGACCAAACGTTAAACAAAACTTATTACGTGCTCACAGCGCTGAGCAAAGACCGTAAAATAAAAGTTTATGCTCCGCTTAAAAATGTCGGTGGAAATTTATCAATCGCGGGTAAAGACATGCCTTTATCAACGGTTATTTTTATTGAAACCGAACAAACTTCGAAGGTTAAAATCGACAATAATGCGTGGCAATGCGAGCGTGTTGATCAGGAAACTTGTTCTCCAGCGGTTCTTATCGAGTAGCGATTTTTACTTTAGCAACGCTGTCGAGTTCGCGTTTTAGTGGTGCGATGGTTTTTAGGAAACGTTCGCGGTATTTTTTATCCATTGGTTCTGCGTTAGGCAGTCGTAAGCGGAGCGGATCGACTTGAACGTTGTTAACCCAAAAGCGGTAACACACGTGCGGTCCTGTGGCCAAGCCTGTACTGCCCACCTTTCCGATAACCTGACCTTGCGAGACAGATTGTCCGCGACGCACCATTATTTTCGACATGTGCAGATACTGCGTACTGTACGTTCGGTTGTGCCGTACTTTTACGAAGTTACCATTACCGGCAGTATACCCCGTTTTTTCTACGACTCCTGCTGCTGTCGACATAATCGGAGTTCCATGAGGCGCAGCGTAATCGGTGCCTTTATGTGCTTTCCAAGTTAATTGAACGGGGTGAAACCTACTTTTCGCGAATCGGCTTGTTATATTAATGAACTTTAACGGCGCTTTTAAGAACATGCTTTTAAGCGGTTTTCCTTCTTCGTCGTAATATTCCACTTTCGTGGAAAGGGAATCGCGCTTAAACGGAAAGGCATAAATTAGTTTTCCTTTGTATTCGAAGAACGCGGCGTCGAGTGAAGCCACACCGTCGTAGATGGAATCGTTGATGTAGCGTTCTTTGAAGGTTATCGCAAAACGGTCGCCTTTTTGAAGTTTAAAGAAATCTATCGACCAGGCATAAACTTGCGAAATTTCGGTTGCCAGTGCGGGATTCACCTTTTCTTTGGCAAGCATTTCAGAAAGCGAACCGTTTAATTCGGCAGCGATCGTTCTACGTTTGATGGTTACCGGACGTTTTTTGCGTTCGGCATAAACGGAGTCGCTGAAGTGAACCACGAAATATTCAGATGGGTCTGGCTCGTACATTAAAGCTCGTACTTTTTTAGTACTGTTTTTTTTGTGAATTATGGTATAAGTTTTTCCGAATAGAATTTTCCGAATATCGAAGGAGTCTTTAATTTTTT
>JAIXTU010000395.1 GCA_027483785.1 Flavobacterium sp. | reverse complement strand
GAAACAGGTGTCGCTAATACAGGTGATGCAGTAGAAATCATCGGTATGGGTGCAGACAAATTAACTTCTACGATCACAGGGGTTGAGATGTTCCGTAAAATCCTTGACAGAGGTGAAGCTGGAGATAACGTAGGTTTGTTGTTGAGAGGTATTGATAAGAAAGATATCCGTCGTGGTATGGTTATCATCAAGCCAGGATCGGTTAAACCACACGCTAAATTCAAAGCTGAGGTGTATATCTTGAAAAAAGAAGAAGGTGGTCGTCACACGCCATTCCACAATAACTACCGTCCACAGTTCTACGTGCGTACAACTGACGTTACTGGAGTTATTTCTCTTCCTGCTGGAGTAGAGATGGTAATGCCAGGTGATAACTTGACAATTGAGGTTGCTTTGTTGAGCCCAATCGCAATGAACGTAGGTCTACGTTTCGCTATCCGCGAAGGTGGTCGTACTGTAGGTGCAGGTCAGGTTACTGAAATCATCGAGTAATTACTGTAAATAAATAAACAGAACCAGCAGTGTCTTGCGATGCTGCTGGTTTTTAATACGGGCGTAGTTCAAGGGTAGAATAGCGGTCTCCAAAACCGTTGATGGGGGTTCGAATCCCTCCGCCCGTGCAATAATACATCAAGAATATGTCAAAAGTAACCAACTATATATCAGAAGCTTTCGAAGAGCTCAGAACAAATGTTACCTGGCCAGAGTGGGCGGACGTGCAAAAATATACAGTAGTTGTTGCTGTTTTTTCTGTAGTGTTTGCTTTAGCGACCGCTGGTGTAGACAAGCTTTTTGAAGAAGGTCTAGCAGCAATTTTTACGGTGTTAAAATAACAGAACAACCATGACAGAGACCAATGTGAAGAAATGGTATGTTGTTCGAGCTATCAGCGGACAAGAGAATAAAGTCAAAAACTATATCGAAACGGAAATTAATCGTTTGGGTATGGCCGACTATATCTCTCAAGTACTTGTTCCTACCGAAAAAGTAGTGCAAGTGCGTGAAGGAAAGAAAATCACTAAAGAGCGTGTGTACTTTCCAGGTTACGTGATGATCGAAGCTAATCTAGCAGGTGAAATTCCGCATATCATCAAAAGTATCACTGGTGTGATTGGATTTTTAGGTGAGGTTAAAAATGGCGATCCTGTGCCGCTTCGTCTAAGCGAAGTTAATCGTATGCTAGGTAAAGTAGATGAATTGTCGGTTAAAGCAGACAGCTCACACGCAATTCCTTTTACCGTTGGCGAAACGATTAAGGTTATCGACGGGCCGTTCAACGGTTTCAACGGAACAGTTGAAAAAATAAACGAAGAGAAGCGTAAACTCGAAGTTATGGTGAAAATTTTCGGAAGAAAAACACCACTAGAATTGAGCTTCATGCAAGTTGAAAAAGTATAATTTTTTGTTACAAACAATAAATCCGTTCGGCATATAGCTTCCAAATAGGTGTCGGACTTAATTTTTAAACAATGGCTAAAGAGATTAGTAAAGTAGTTAAACTACAAGTTAAGGGAGGTGCTGCGAACCCATCGCCACCGGTCGGACCTGCTTTAGGTGCTGCTGGAGTTAATATCATGGAGTTTTGCAAGCAATTTAATGCGAGAACTCAGGATAAAGCCGGCAAAATTTGCCCAGTGCAAATTACTGTGTACAAAGACAAGTCATTCGACTTTGTCGTTAAAACACCACCTGCTGCCATTCAATTAATGGAGGCTGCTAAGCTTAAATCCGGATCTGGTGAACCAAATCGTAAGAAAGTTGCTAGCGTAAGCTGGGACGTAATCAGAACAATTGCAGACGACAAGATGGTCGACTTAAATGCGTTCACAATCGAATCTGCAATGAGCATGATCGCTGGTACAGCCAGATCAATGGGAATAACTGTAACTGGGGAATCACCTCTTAAATAACAGAAGCAATGGCAAAATTAACGAAGAAACAAAAAGAAGCTGCTGCAAAGATTGAAAAGAACAGACTTTACAATCTTAAGGATGCATCTGATTTAATTAAGCAAGTTGCTTCAGCGAAATTCGACGAGTCTGTTGATATCGCTGTTAAGTTAGGTGTAGATCCGCGTAAAGCAAATCAGATGGTTCGTGGCGTAGTAACACTACCTCATGGAACTGGTAAAGATGTACGAGTACTTGCATTAGTGACTCCAGACAAAGAAGCAGAAGCTAAAGCTGCTGGAGCTGATTATGTAGGTCTTGATGAATATCTACAAAAAATCAAAGACGGTTGGACTGATGTTGATGTAATCATCACGGTTCCCGCTGTAATGGGTAAACTAGGTCCGTTAGGACGTATTCTTGGTCCACGTGGATTGATGCCAAACCCAAAAACCGGTACTGTAACTATGGATGTAGCAAAAGCTGTGGCAGAAGTGAAAGCTGGTAAAATCGATTTCAAAGTAGATAAGACAGGTATTGTTCACGCAGGAATTGGTCGTGTATCTTTCGATGCTGACAAAATCGTTGACAATGCACACGAAATTATCCAAACATTAATCAAACTTAAGCCAACCGCAGCAAAAGGAACTTATATCAAAAGCATTCACTTGTCAAGCACTATGAGTCCTGCAATTGCTCTAGATCCTAAGGCTGTTTAATTGGTAGTTTAAATTTCTAAGAAATGACAAAACAAGAAAAATCATTAGCAATTGAGAATTTGACTGCCCAGTTGGCTAATTCAAATATCGTTTATTTAGCTGATATTTCAGGATTAGATGCTGAAACAACTTCAAACCTGCGTAGAGCTTGCTTCAAAGCAGGAATTAAGTTGGAAGTAGTTAAAAATACCCTTCTAGCAAAAGCAATGGAAGCTTCTGAGAACAACTACGGCGATTTGCCATCTGTTCTTAAAGGAAATACTTCTATTCTTGTTGCCGACGTAGCAAACGCTCCAGGTAAAATAATCAAAGAATTTCGTAAAAAAGCTGACAAGCCAATCCTTAAAGGTGCTTTCATCAACAACGATATTTACATTGGCGATAACCAACTTGACGCGCTTGCAACGATCAAATCAAGAGAGGAACTTATTGGAGAAATCATCGGATTGCTTCAATCTCCGGCTCAACGCGTTATCTCTGCTCTTCAGAATCAATTCAAAGACGAAGACGCAGCGTAGCCACAATTTAGCGCACACTTAATAAATTATAATTTTTACAAATCATTTTAAACGATAGAAAAAATGGCAGATTTGAAACAATTCGCAGAACAGTTAGTTAACTTGACAGTTAAAGAAGTTAACGACTTAGCAACTATATTAAAAGAAGAGTACGGTATCGAGCCTGCTGCAGCAGCTGTTGTTGTTGCTGGTGGTGGTGATGCTGGTGCTGCAGCTG
>JAIXTU010000085.1 GCA_027483785.1 Flavobacterium sp. | reverse complement strand
TTCCAAAATAAAGCTATTTAGAGCTAACCTAAGAGGTGTAATAGATGTGAAATTCTTCCTCTTTAGAATGGAAAAACTTTTTGCTTAGTCCCCAATTTTTTAACGTGACCCAGTAAAACTTTTACCTTCGATACCGCTCTATTAACTACAGGGATTTATTTCGTAAGAATAAAGAGCGATAATCACGCTGCAGCTACAATCAAATTGATTAAGAATTAATTGCGGGACGAAGCGTTTGTGCACGTATTTCATAGCCCCGACTGCAGCGGTTAGCCCGCAAAAAAATACGGTATTGTGAAACGCTAGGCGGGTGGCGACCTCAGAAGCCGCTCGGATAGCGTTTGAACAAACCGTATTTTTTGAGGACTAAGAGCGAAAGGCGGGATTAGCTACTGATCAATAAAAATAAACTATTCTGTAATCGTAATCTTGAGCAAACGTTTTTTCTTGCCTTCTGCACCTAGGAAGTAAATAGCGTTTTTTTTTTTTTTTCCATCCGAAACCATAAAAGGTATTTCGCCGTCTTTGTCGTCTATGATTTCTTGAAAGTCAAAATCGCCATGCTGATTAATTCTGATTGCGTTTAGATTAGCCTTACCGCGTGAAGCTTGGACGAATTTGATTCGGTCTTTGGATAATTTCTTAACCTTTTCTCCGCAATTGATAAAGAAATAGGTATTGTTAGAAGAGGTTAGAGAAGTATAGGAAGCGTAAGGATCTTTGAAATCAAAGCTGGCCTCAGATTTATTGATATTTCGCGACCATTCGAGATCACCGGTTGTATTTAGTTTGATACAAATAATGTCGTCTTTGTGATAAGAGGTTGTTGTTCTGCTTCCTCCATTTGCTTGAAACGTTGTTTGTGAGGTGGAATAATCTTCTTCGGCATTGAAAATAATCTCATTATTTTCAGTTGTTGTAATTCCACGAAATGAGAGGGAACGTAGTTCTTTATCTTTAACTTTTCCGTATTTATCGATCATAAATTGCTCTGAAAACGGATTGAATTTTTCAGCTTTAATCTTTAATGTAGTTGGATCGATATCGAAATAGCATATTCCTTTGTAGCGGTTGTCGTTCTTTTCGGAATAGAATCCGACACAAACCAATTTGTCGTCGAGCAGTACTGTTTTTAGGGATGCTGCATATTTATTTTTAGAGTCGAAAACTTTTGAAACAGCACCACTTGAATTGATGCGTGAGAGTTCGTATCCATATTTTCCTCCAACTTCTTTTCTTTTTGATTCGGGTGTAAAAAACCTACCTAACGCGTATAATGTTGTACCGTCTTTAGAAATTTCAAATTGAGAAACTTTGTAATCACGCTCTTTAATATCTCGTTCGAAAGTGTGCTCTAGTTTAAGATTTAGTGCTTTATCGAACAAATAAAATTGGTGAGACTCCAAGTTTTTTTCTTGATCGATATCTACAGTAATTAAGAAAGCTGATTTATCGTCATTTAGGAATAATCGAGCACCGAAACCACTGCTGCTGCTGCTTGACAAACTAAATAAACTTGGTTTTTTTGGCTTCTTAAAAGGAAGTTTTAGTATCTCTTTACGTTGGAATTTAAACGTTGTTAGATCTCCGCTGTTCGCTGAAAACACATACGATTCACTGGCTTTATCGTACAATAATTCAATAATATGTAAAGTATTGCCATCCATCAAAAAATCTAAAGTGGGATCTTCTGAATCTTTATGAACTTCCTCAAAATTATAGTCGTATTCCCGTTTCAATTCAAGGTTCGCGCCGTAACATTCAATGAAATAACCTTTTGTAGATCTTGCCATCATTCCGCCGTAGTACGCTCGAACTACAATAATTTCACCGTTAGCCGCTTCAAGTACTTTCGAAAGTCTTGTGTTTTTTTTGCTATCCTTAAATATAGGGCCAAGTTTTGTCTTTAAGCCAAGATCTTGTGCCTGACAAATAAAAGTGTTACAAAGGAGTAGCATGCAAAAAAGAACCAGTTTTTTCATGATTTTTGTTTTGGTTGTTTCTGATTTGTTGGATTGTATGTTTGTTGCGAAGATAGAAATCCTATTCACGTGATTTTTATAATCGTACGAATTTCCGAAAAAAATATTACAAATAGACGTTACTCCAACTGTAAGATTATCTGTCCGTCGTCATCTAAATCGGTTTTAATGTCTTCTGGAAACAAACTTTCATCTGCTGTTTTTACTTCTTCTTCAGGTTCTGGCTCAGGTTCGTAAGGCAAGGATTCAAGTATGTTTACCTGCTTGATTTTGTCGCTTGTTAGTTGATTTCCAAGCGCTTTAAATCCTTTCACGGAAATAAATTCTTCGAAATTCAACATAATCGGTTCTTTCTGAACGCCTTTTACTTTCGCGAAAATTACCTCTGCCATAGGACGCCAATCTGTAGCGACCAATTCCAGCTGCGAGTTCGGATGATCACTGATAAAACTGTCTTCTTTACTCTCGGTTTCAACTAAAAAACGCTTCACAAAATACTTGCCTTTTTCACCGTCGAAATAAATTGCCGATATCGGTTTCTTAGGAATCCATTTCTCCAAAACAATCATATCTTCTTCAAAATGCGTGGTTAGTTCCGGTGTAATAACCTTCAATTTTCCACTTTGCGTAATAATCAGAATTTTATCGTTCGGACGGAACTCGCCTAACAATTCGCCACGACCATCAACGTTTAGTCGTTGAACCGATTCGTCGAACCAGATTTTACGCGGACGCAAGGTTGAAATTCCCTTTTCCTTGAGTTCGATTTTTTTGATTGGATATTTTGTTACTGTATTTCCTCTAGAAGCACGTCCTTTAATGGCAATCGTTGCAAAATCGAGATCAAACTTCAATTTTTTGATGCTGCCCACTTGACGTAACAAAACGGTAACTACTTCGGCTTCGCCATTCGGATTTGCCGAGAAATACAAGACTTGCGATCCGGGCTTTTCCTGCGTTAAATCGTAGTTTTTGTCGCGCGTTACGCCCGAGACATTGAAACGTTTCACAAAAGCCGAACCCGATTTACCGTCGCGATAGATTAAGTTATAAATCGTTCGTTTGTCGTTTTTATCAAACACACTTATGTGGATGATGTCTTTGCCTACAAATTTCTTTTCGTCGACTTTAGTGACGAGCATTTTACCGTCGCGCAGAAAAACAATTACATCGTCAATATCCGAACAATCGCCAACGTATTCGTCTTTTCGCAAACCGGTGCCAATAAATCCTTCTTCGCGATTTACGTAGAGTTTGGTGTTTCGTAAAACTACTTTTGTAGCTTCAATGGTATCGAAATTGCGCAATTCGGTTTGGCGTTCGCGACCTTTTCCGAATTTTTCTTTTAAACGTGTAAAGAATGCGATGGCGAAATCGATAATGTGCTCCAAATCGAATTTCACTTGTTCCATTTCGGCTTCAAGCTTCGCGATCAGTTCGTCGGCTTTATCTGAGTCGAAACGCGTTATACGAATCATCGGAATTTGCGTTAGTTTTTGTAAATCATCGTCGTTTATGTCGCGTACCAACATATTTCGAAACGGTTCGAAGCGTTTATACATGTATTGGTACAGCGATTCGCGGTCTTGGTACAATTTGAAATCGATGTACATTTCTTCGCGAATAAAGATTTTCTCCAAAGTAGAGAAATGCCATTTATTTTCGAGTTCGTCGAGTTGTATTTCGAGTTCTCGTTTCAGTAAATCAACGGTTCGCGCCGTCGATACGCGCAGCATTTCCGAAACGCCCACAAATAGCGGTTTGTTATCTCTAATAACACAACCCAAAGGTGCAACCGAGGTTTCGCAGGCCGTAAACGCATATAGCGCATCGATGGTTTTATCTGGAGAAACTCCCGGCGGTAGATGTATTAAAATTTCAACTTCAGCAGCGGTGTTGTCTTCGATTTTCTTAACCTTAATTTTACCTTTTTCGTTGGCTTTCAATATGCTATCGATTAAGGTTGAGGTGTTTGTAGAAAACGGAATTTGGGTAATTACGAGCGTTTGCTTATCGAGCTGACTAATTTTGGCACGTACGCGCACACGTCCGCCGCGCATACCGTCGTTGTAATTGGAAACGTCGGCGATTCCTGCTGTGGGAAAATCGGGGAAGAGGGTAAACGGTTTTCCTTTAAGGATTTTTATCGAAGCGTCGATTAATTCGTTGAAATTGTGAGGAAGCACTTTCGTGGAAAGACCTACGGCAATACCTTCGGCTCCTTGGGCGAGCAGTAAAGGGAACTTTACGGGTAAATTAACCGGTTCGTTTTTACGTCCGTCGTACGACAATTGCCATTGGGTGATTTTTGGCGAGTACAGAATTTCATGTCCGAGTTTTGAAATACGCGCTTCGATGTATCGCGAGGCCGCTGCACCGTCGCCCGTGAGGATGTTTCCCCAGTTTCCTTGCATATCGATCAATAAATCACGCTGACCAATTTGCACGATAGCATCGCCAATACTAGCATCGCCATGCGGATGGTATTGCATGGTGTGTCCAACGATGTTGGCTACTTTGTTGTAACGCCCGTCGTCGAGTTCTTTCATCGAATGCATGATGCGGCGCTGAACGGGCTTAAAACCGTCTTCAATGGCTGGAACTGCACGTTCAAGAATTACGTATGAGGCGTAATCAAGGAACCAATCTTTATACATTCCGGTGACTTTGGTTATCGTGTCTTCCGGATTTTCGTTGTTTTCGTAAAAATGAGGACTTACAGCCGAGCGAATATCTTCAAAACCAGTATTTTCATTGGTTTCGAATTCATTTCCAGCTGATTCGTTTGATTCAGATCCTAGGTTATTTTCTTCTTCTTCGTCTTTCATTTTTTAAATGTGCTTTATTCAAGCTAGTTAACAATCAAAGCTTTTTTTGAGCCCGGCATTTCACGTTGATAAAATACCTTTCCAACTCTTTTGATATGATCTTTTAAACTGTCTGATTGTAATTCATCAAACAAAGAGATATCTACTAAATAAGGAATTTTACTTTCTTCGATGTCGGTCTTTATTTCAAACAATTTGCGATAATCTAAATTTCCGAAGACGGTGATATCAATATCAGAACCTTCACGATAGTTGCCGAGTACTCGTGAACCATAAATTACAACTTTTTCAATGCCATCATGACTTTTAAAAAGCGATGTTAGTACTTGAAATGAAATAGGATACAAGCCAAACATATTATAAAAACGTTTTCATTTTCAAATAAAAGTCCTTTAACAGAGGAAAGTAAATATCACGAATATTTTTAAACTCTCGTTCTAAAATCACATCTTGATAAGTGTGAACCGTTAAATTTCGCGTTTCCATCATATTCATCCATTCTTCGCCTGAAGTAATTAAGCCTTTATTGAATGCTTCTCGGGTAGCACTTCTTGAACCAATAATATCTCGAATGCCTTCGTGAGTCAAAAAGTCCTTCATAACCTTCCACGCCAATTCGTGCGTAAATTCAAATCGTTGAATAATTCCTTCTTTAATCAAACTTTCGGTTGTATCGCCATAATTTTCGATAGCCGACTCAAATTGCCGAAATGTATCTTCATAATTCTGAAATCGCTGTTTCCATCTAATATCTTGATTTTCCATGAGAAGTACGCTAATAATCAAATACTTGTTATATCTTTTATCTACTCCACCACATCCAGCTCAACCTTCAAATTATTGATGATAAATTCCTGTCGATCGGGCGTGTTTTTTCCCATATAAAACTCTAATAAAGTTTCAATGGTGGTTGCTTTATCCAACATCACCGGATCTAAACGAATATCTTGGCCAATAAAATGTTTGAACTCATCTGGCGAGATTTCCCCCAATCCCTTGAAGCGCGTAATTTCCGGCTTTGGTTTCAACTTTTCAATGGCATCGATGCGTTCTTGGTCCGAATAGCAATAAATCGTTTCTTTTTTATTTCGCACCCGAAACAGCGGCGTTTGCAAAATATACAAGTGCCCTTCTTTGATTAATTCCGGAAAAAACTGTAAAAAGAAGGTTATCAACAGCAAGCGAATGTGCATACCGTCCACATCGGCATCGGTGGCAATCACAATGTTGTTGTAACGCAAATTTTCGTAGTCTTCTTCAATGTCCAGTGCCGCTTGAAGCAAATTAAATTCTTCGTTTTCATACACAATTTTCTTACTCATGCCGTACGAATTCAAAGGCTTTCCGCGCAAGCTAAAAACGGCTTGTGTGTTTACATCGCGACTCTTGGTTATCGAACCCGATGCCGAATCTCCCTCGGTAATAAACAACGTGCTTTCCAAACAACGCGGGTTTTTAGTATCGGTTAAATGTACCCGACAATCGCGTAATTTTTTGTTGTGTAACGAGGCTTTTTTAGCGCGCTCTTTGGCTAATTTCCGAATTCCCGATAATTCTTTGCGCTCGCGCTCGGCTTGCAAGATTTTGCGCAACAAAGCGTCGGCAACTTCCGGATTTTTATGTAAATAGTTGTCGAGTTTCGTTTTGATGAAATCGTTTACAAAACTGCGAACCGATGGGCCATTCGGACCAATATCCGTGCTTCCTAACTTGGTTTTAGTTTGTGATTCAAATACCGGTTCTTCGACTTTAATGGATATGGCCGAAACAATCGACTTCCGAATATCCGAAGCTTCAAAATTCTTGTTGTAAAACTCTTTGATGGTTTTTACAATGGCTTCGCGAAAAGCACCCAAATGCGTACCACCTTGCGTCGTGTTTTGTCCGTTTACAAACGAGTGATATTCTTCCGAATACTGTGTCTTCGAATGTGTTACGGCCACTTCAATATCGTCGCCTTGCAGGTGAATAATTGGATAAACCTGATCTTCTTCTGCAATAGCTTCTTCCAATAGATCTTTAAGTCCGTTTTCCGAAACAAATTTCTCGCCGTTAAAGTAAATGGTAAGTCCGGTGTTGAGGTAGCAGTAATTGCGCAACATCCGAACAATGTACTCGTGGCGGTATTTGTAGTTTTTAAAGATGGTCTCGTCGGCAACAAACGATACTTTGGTTCCTTTGCGCTTGGTGGATTCTTGCAGTTCTTCTTCTAAAACCAAATTTCCAGCCGAGAATTCGGCAGCTTTTTGTTGGTTATCGCGAACCGATTCTACACGAAAATAATTCGATAAGGCATTTACTGCTTTGGTACCCACACCGTTCAAACCAACCGATTTTTTGAACGCTTTCGAGTCGTACTTACCGCCGGTATTCATTTTCGAAACCACGTCTACAACCTTTCCGAGTGGTATACCGCGACCGTAATCGCGAACGGTTACCTGCTTGTCGCGCACCGTTACCTCAATGGTTTTTCCCGCGCCCATCACAAACTCGTCTATACAATTGTCGATCACCTCTTTAAGTAAGATGTAAATCCCATCGTCGGGCGAGGAACCATCGCCTAATTTTCCAATATACATCCCCGGACGCATCCGAATGTGTTCCTTCCAATCGAGCGAGCGTATATTGTCTTCGTTATAAAGCGTAGATTCTGACATGTGTTACTTCTGATAGATAGCTAATATACTAGAAAGCCTTGCTAAATTTTATCTCAAAATACAGAAGTTATCAATAACGATATTGACAGTAATAACCTGAGCTCGATTAAAAATCTTTGTCAGATCGCGGTTTCATAATTTATTTAGATTTTGACCAGTATAAAATCAGTGTGAATCGCGGTCGCTAAATATTTAAACGGTCGCTTACTTCGTTGCATTTATTTGCGATACTACAGTATCCCAAATAACGTGCGCCTCGTATTCAACCATTTAAATATTTTCTGACTTTAATTTTTAAATCGAGTTCAGGTTAATGGAGATTTTTTTGGGCAGCTGCCGGCGACGTTCGTGCGTCATTGAAATAAGTTTAGCAGCGCCGGCACCCGGCTTTCCGCGACAAGCCTTTTCCGCCTCCGTCTCAAAACAAATCACCGAAAACGGGCTTCCGCTGGTCGCCGTTTTCGGTGTTGTTTTGTAGCCGTTTTCGTTAAGTCTTTCTGCTCCAATCCGTGCTGCGGAAGTAAGTGCAGAAACAAAAAATGTTGAAAAAAGGTCTAGTATTTATTACTTAATAATTTTCCATCCAATCGCCGATTTCCCATTCATGAAAAGGGTATAAAATTCGCAGATAATCTATTTAATCCTCCAACTTACCACAGATCTACCGTTAATATACAAAGTAGCGTATCCGCCTGTGGGTGTTTGTGGCAACGTAACTGTGGCGTAATCGTCGAAATAGGTGACTTCTAGTGGTATAAATTCGTTGCCCATGGAGTAGCGTAAGCCTACTTTTGCATTTTCGGGAAGGAAATTGAGTCGGAGCGCAGTGTCTTTGCTTCGCGGTTTTAAAAAAGCTGTCGATGGTGTTTCTAAATCAAAATTTGCCAGTAGATATGATCCGTAGTATAAAGGTAAATCGGCAAATTCTTGGGCAGTCAGCTCGGTATCACGATCCGCTTGCGCAGTAGCAAAATGCGTGTAGGCAAACAATTCTGCAGGAGTACAAAAATACGCCGGATTAAAGCGGAACTCAAACTTCGGATTTTCACCTGTAATAATTCCAGCTGCCCAAGTTACGTCAACCAATTCCCACGTATTGTTCAAGTAAATTTTATTCCAAACATGATCTTCGTTTTCAGGCAATTTACCAATATGCGTTAACATTGATTTCGAAGCGCCGGGAATCATTTTCACCGGAATGCCTAACTGATCGCAAACATCATAAAACAAGCTGCTATATCCTTGGCAAACCGCTTTTTTAGATCGCAGCGTTTTCAAGGCATCATCAGAAATTCGTTGTCGCTGTTTTTGCAATTTTTCTTCCTCGGTGCGAAACGAGAAGCTCGCCGGAGCTTTCTGTTTTACTTCCCGCATTAAATTTAAATCGTACGCAATGTTTTTGGCAATCCACGTAAAAACAGCACGAGCTTGCAACTCTGGAACTTTATAATCGGTTTTAATTCGATCCGCGAAAACTTTAACCGAAGGAAATGATTTCGGATAACTCGCAATTCGTGCGTCAACTTCCGCATATAAACTATCGGCGCTTTGTCCAAAGCTTAATGCTGAAGTCAGTAAAAGGAAATAAAAAAGATTTTTCATGCCGAAATTGTGGCAAAAATCTTGCCGAATAGTTACACGTTAAATCTGAAGTGCATAACATCGCCGTCTTTAACAATGTATTCTTTTCCTTCAACACGCAATTTACCCGCTTCTTTTACCTTCGCTTCCGAGCCGTAAGTTACATAATCGTCGAACGCAATTACTTCGGCGCGAATGAATCCTTTTTCAAAGTCGGAATGAATGACACCAGCGGCTTGTGGTGCCGTAGCGCCAATGTTTATCGTCCATGCGCGCACTTCTTTAACGCCTGCCGTGAAATAGGTTTGTTGTTTCAGTAATTTGTATGCCGCACGAATCAAAACCGACGATCCAGGTTCGCTCAATCCCAAATCTTCTAAAAACATCTGACGTTCTTCGTATGTTTCCAGTTCTGTAATATCGGCTTCTGTGGCAACGGCAAGTACAATAACTTCCGCATTTTCTTCTTTTACCAATTCGCGAACTTGCTCTACGTATTTATTGCCCGAAACCGCCGAACCTTCATCAACATTGCAAACGTACAACACGGGTTTGGTAGTAATTAATTGAAAGTCTTCCAAAAGTTTCGACTCATCGTCGTTGTTCGCTGAAATGGTGCGTGCCGATTTCCCTTGCAATAAGGTTTCGCGAATGCGATTTAGCAAGGCTTCTTCCACTTGCGCTTCTTTATTTCCCGTTTTGGCCGCACGTTTCACTTTTTCCAAACGCTTTTCTACGGTTTCCAAATCTTTTAGTTGTAATTCAATGTCGATGGTTTCTTTATCGCGAATCGGATTTACATTTCCATCAACGTGCACAATATTATCGTTATCAAAACAACGCAACACATGAATGATGGCATTACATTCGCGAATGTTTCCAAGAAACTGATTTCCAAGACCTTCGCCTTTGCTTGCGCCTTTTACTAACCCCGCAATGTCAACAATATCGACTGTTGCCATAACCACACGTTCGGGTTTCACCAATTCTTCAAGTTTGTTAATTCTAGGGTCCGGAACGTTTACGACTCCCACATTAGGTTCGATCGTACAAAACGGAAAGTTTGCACTTTGTGCTTTCGCATTCGATAAACAGTTAAATAAAGTTGACTTTCCAACGTTGGGTAATCCTACGATTCCGGCTTTCATGGCGTGTGTTTTTTAAAATCGGGCAAAGATACGTTTTGCATTTTAAGCAAAATAGATTTGCAGTCGAATTTTCAAAGCAGATTTACTAAGGCAAAATTTAAATTTTCTGGAACGATTGTGCGGAAGATTGCACGCACTTTTTTGAAACTTGTAAATGAGTTCTGAAAACTAGTTCAGTTAGCGATTAGCATCGATAAATTCACCGCTTTACGTATAGCTCTTCCCTTCCGAACCCACGCTTCGTCGGAATCTACGTTTGCCGAAGGCTGGAGATTTACTTTTAGAAATGACACGTTCTGTGTTTTCCTCAACGGTGCC
>JAIXTU010000317.1 GCA_027483785.1 Flavobacterium sp. | reverse complement strand
TTTCAACGCGTATGTATATAATTCCCGAAGATAATAATTGGTTTCCGGATAGTCCTAAATCGCCAATATCATCTGTTGCTGCATCAAGATTATTGTGTGAGGTTATCACGTAATCTGCTGGATTGAGCGTGCCTAAAACCGTTGCTTTAACAGCATCGAAGTCGAAAGTAGCTTGTCCAGGTGTAGCGTCTGAGTCACATTTTACATATTCAGTTGGAGTGGTTACATTGATTGCTGGTCCGAGTGTAACAACAATTTCGTCGAAAACAGGATTTAATCCACAATTACCCTCAACGCGGTAAGTTCCAGATTGAGTAGCTACATAGTTTGCCGAAGTAGCGCCAGGAATTGGTGTGGTAGATGGAAGCAAGAACCATTCGAAAGTAGATGGAACGTTGTTAACATCCTGAACATCTTCAATAGCATTTAATGTTATTGAGTCGCCACATGCCTCAATGTCTGGTCCAAGACCAACGTTACAGCAAATAGTCTCTCCTGCGTCAGCATCATTGAAGTTAGTTTGTACTAATCTAATCAAGCCAGCTTGACCATTGAAATTGGTTATCAAGATTATATAAAATTGTCCAATTTGAGCGTCTGGTATGGTAAGTGTTTCCGTAAAGCTACCGCTATAACTACAATCTATAATGTTTCCTTCCGGATAGAATGTATTATCTGTCGTGTTATTTGGACAAGGTGTTGGTGCGCATGGCCCAAAAACAATTTCGTTACAGCTTTCGGGTGAATCGAAAGGTCCCCACGCTACAAAGTCTACGTCAAGGTTTGCTCCTATTGGGTTACCTGCGGCGTCAAACTGCGTATTTTGTAGGATATTAAAAACAAGTGGGCCATTTTGTCCAACATTTAATGTGTAGTAAGTTGGGTTTGGTGTAGTGAACAAACAAGCAATCTGGCCAGTAGATGTTACACCCGTTGTATTTGCGTAAATGTAAGGCTCGTCAGGTGACGATCCGCAGAACGGTTCTGCGCTATCACAAGTTGAAATCGAACGAACACAAAGATCAAATTCAACTGCTTGAGGAATATTTGAATTTGACCACACGCGAACATAATAGGTTTGTCCAACAATAAAGTTTGTTGCGTTACTGATAAGACTGTCTGCGGCAGAACAATAGCGGAAAACTAGACCATCACAAGTTCCCGTATATACAGCATGATTTAAATTCGTAGTTGTACCTTCTATATTCAAAAGTTGTATGAAGTGTGTTGTAGAAGTTGCAACAAAACTAAACCACACATCATCATCGGCAGTTCCAACGCAGCCCGCAGGAAGGTTTCCACCTGTTGGAGTAGCACCAATTATGTTTGCAGTAGCCGTTTGATTACACACTGAACTTGGGTTTACAGGAGTTGGAATGGCTGTAGCGCAAGTATCGTTTCCTGAAGGAGGAGGAGGTGTATTTACACAGACATTAAATGTTGCCGAAGCACCTGCGGTAGAAGCAGAAGTATATACTCGGATATAATATACTTGGTTTACTGTCAAACCTGTAGCAACTCTTGTAGTTTGAGTCGTACAATAAATTTGAGTAAGGGCATCGCAATTGCCAGTAAATAGACTGTGATTAAGAGCTACATTGGCAGATGTACCCACGATATCATTGATGTTAATTACATGAATTGGACTGGTTGCCGTGAAAGCGAACCAAACATCATCATCTGCAGTTCCACAACCCGCGCCAGCAGCTGCTGGAGGAGTAGAAGCTGTCGCTCCTAGAGTACTTCCCGCAACGTTAAATGAAGGCTCACAAGTCCAAGTTGGATTTACAGGAACATTAGTTGCACCCAAACAATTGTCGTTTGCTGGCGGTGATGTTATACAAATTTCGAAAGTAGCTCTTTGAGTGGCTGCGTTTCCGCTAGTATATGCACGAACATAATAAGTTTGTCCCGGTGTAAGTCCAGTTGCATTTGTACTATAAGCGGTACTACAGTATAATTGCGTTAAGTTATCACAGCTTCCCGAGAAAACGCTATGATGAATTCGAGCGTTGGCTGGCGTAATATCAACATTGTTGATATTGATTGTTTGCGTTCCAGAAGGGCCTGCCACAAAGCTGAACCAAATATCATCATCAATCGTTCCGCAACCTTGACCAGCATTTGCGGCAGGAGCACTTGCAGTTCCGCCGAAAGTGTTACCTAGTACATTATTCGCTGGAGCACAAATTTGTCCACCATTTACAGTAACAGGCAGTGCAGTCGCACATTCGTCGTTGATTGGTTTAGTGATGAATGTATGCGGATTCAGGATAGTCCAAGCGCTGCTTTCAGTAGGCGAACAGATAGCCTTAACATAATAGGTATATGCTGTTGAAGGCTGTAGCGCATAGCCAGTAGCCGCACTGATCGTGAATGGATTTGTAACGGAAGGAATTGTTGGTGGTGTTGGTGGGTTGTTTGTTGGTGCAGGTCCGCCCTGTGGGACGATATATATCGCATAATTTCCCGCTGGAGGAGTAGAAATATCAGTCCAGCTTAAAACGGCACTAGTTGCACTTGAAACTGCAGTTAAAGCAGTTGGTTGAGGACACGCTGGCGGGTTACAATTGGTAACGCCTGCGTAAAGTACAGTAAGCGGAGTTCCTTGACCAGGAAGTTTTGTAAATTCTACATCGTTAAATGGTGTAACAATAGTAAATCCTATGTTATCAGGGTTTGTTCCAGCAACACTCCAAAATACATCGAAAGGCACGTTCGGACACAGGGCTACAGTTACTCCCGCAGCACTATTGATGCCCGTGGCACCTAAAGTTGCCACGATAATTCCGTTCTGACGAACTTGCATACGACCGTTGTTCCATGTGTTTCCCGCAGACGCAGTTGATAGAAGGAATTTGTAGTTACATCTGTCGGCATCAAAACAAGTATCCGTATTAAAGACTAGGAAAGCTACCCAGATACTTGGGTCTGGTCCCGGACAAACAGTTCGTACCCAAGCGTAATAGATAGTCGCCGGAAGTAGGTCAGTTGCAGTAAATGTTGTTGCAGTTATGTTTGTATATGTAGCCGGTGTAGCTGCTGTTGGCGCTACGTTTACCGTACTCACATAAATCTCCCACAGAGTATTTGTTGGTTCGCCCGCCGTCCACGAGAATGTAGCCGATGCGTTGGTTGCTCCTGGAGTCGAAATAGCAATTGCACTTACTAAAGGTGCGGTAGGTCTGAAACAAGTTGGATCGGTAGTTGCTGTTGCAGGTCCTCCCCAAGCAGAATTCGACGGATTATTACAATTTACTCGCACATAAACGCTGTAAGCAGTATCTGGAATCAGAGTTCCTACAGGGAATGTAAATGATGGGTTGTTAGGATCAGCAACCGTTATATCATTGAAAGTAGGAACCGAATCCGCTGTAGGAGCTGGAGAACCGGCGGGCAAAACTATGATGTCCCACGACGTAGTTGCCGGTGCACTCCATGTTACAGTTAAAAATGTTGTTTCAACAGATATCGCAGGTATCGTTACAGCCGTAGGTGTTAAGTCGCATCGCGGCGTCTGACAGTCTACCGGTTGTGTTGTGAGTACGCTACCTGGAGTGCCGGTATTTTGGAGCTTTGTAAATACAGTTTGACCAAAGTTGTTGATCACATTTAGGATACATTGCCCAGGCTGAGTACCTGGCGTACTCCAAAATATATCAAACGGAATATCGTCGCACAAACCTACAGTTACGTTAACTGGTCCAGCACCACTAGTATACGTTGGTCCAAGTGTAGCAACCACAATACCAGCCTGACGCACTTGCATGATAGCTCCGTTCCAACCATTATTTGCTGAGTCTGTTAAGCGGAAGGTATAATCACACTTATTTGAAGCCTCACAAATTAAAGTATTGAAAAAGAACGGACCAGCCCATCCAGTGAAAGACGTGCCTCCTGGGGTACATTCTGCACGAACCCAAAATTCGTATTGCGTAGCAGGGGTTAGTGTGGGTTGGTAACTGTTCGTGTTAACACTTACTCCCGCACCTGTAGGAACTCCTGTACCTGCAGGTTGTACGGCCACTTGCCAAGAAGTGAACTCCGTACTTGTCCAACCTAAGGTTGCTGTGGTTAATCCAATTTCTCCAGCAGTTAAAGCTGTAGGTTTTGGCGCACAATCTTCCCGCTGAATAAGTAAGGTGTAAGGTATTGATGCAGTAGCTTGGCTAGATGAAATAACAATAATATAGGTTTGTCCAGCAGTCATCGGCACAATTAACGAACGAGGCGTTCCTTGAGCGTTAGCAATTCCCGCAATACAAGATGTTCCAATCCCAGCACAGCTGTTATATACAAAAAGCGAAGAGTTATTCGCTCCCGGTGTCATTAATATGGAAACGTTACCAGTAATATCAGGCGTATAGCTGTAAAAAACCTCATTCCCTGCCAAGTAGTTTGTTCCCGCTGGTGTAGCACCACAGCCAGTTCCCTGGGTAGTATCTACTTCATCGCCAAAGTTCAACGTGTTACCTGCGGTTTGATAAGGTAATGTTTGAACAACCAACGGATCGGCACAAACCGACCCTAAAGGAAGTGTACAGAATGGAAATGGCCCAGCCCAGCCGCTAGTTAACGTATCAGGTGCTGCACCACAAACTGCTCTTACAAAATATTGATAACATTGACCCGGTGCAAAAACTAAAGGCGATCCAGC
>JAIXTU010000095.1 GCA_027483785.1 Flavobacterium sp. | reverse complement strand
CTTGGTGTCAGCCTTGCCGTCAGGAAAATCCAGCTATGGTGGCGCTTTACAACGAGTTTAGTCCAAAAGGTTTAAAAATCATTGGTGTGAGCTTGGATAGCGAAGCGAAAGCGTGGACAGAGGCTATTGAGAAAGACAAGTTAACGTGGACACAAGTGGCTAATTTAAAACCACAATCAGATCCAATTGCTCGTAAATATAATATTTCTCAAATTCCAACGACTTACTTAGTAGATGCTAAAGGTAAAATCATCGCTGTTAATTTGAGAGGTGAGGAGTTGAAAGCGAAGGTACAATCCCTTTTAAACTAATATGAAAAAGCTACTATTGCCTATTTTAGGCTTGTTTTTATTGGCATTTGCAGTTGTAAATGGCGATTTCCAAATTCAAGGAACTGCCAACGGACTCGAAGGCAAAACAATCGTTTTCCGAAAGCAAGACGAAAAGTTAGGCTTAGTGGCAGTTGACAGCGCAAAAGTTGTTAACGGGAAATTCTCTTGGAAAGGAAAAGTAACTGAGCCAGAAATTTATTTTGCCGAAATTAAAGATACTGAAAGCCGTGTTGCTTTCATCTTGGAGAGCGGTAAAATTGAAATCACAATCTTAAAAGACAGCATTGGAAGCAGTGTTATTGGTGGAACGCAAAACAACAAAGATCTGCAAGGATTCAATGTTAAAGCGATGACCATTTCGCGGAAAATTCAAAAATTCCAAGAAACCAATAACGAAAAGATGCAGCAAGCACAGAAAAGTAACGATACTGCTACTGTGAACGGCTTAATGAAGGAGTTTGGGAACTACCAGAAAGAACTCATGAATTTAGCTGCTGAATTTCCAAAAAAGAACCCAAAGTCGTTTATCTCGGTTCTATTTGTCGACAATATGTTCAATGCGCCTGAAGTTGATATCGAAGAAATTAAAAAGGTGTACAACAGTTTAGATCCCAAAGTACGCGCCACAAAACCGGGTTTAAAAGTTTTAAAGAAAATTCAAGACTATAAGTCGGTTAACATTGGCGATCAGGCGCCTGATTTCGAAGCGAATAGTCCGGATGGTAAAAAGATAAGTCTCAAAGAATCGCTTGGTAAAGTTACCATTATCGATTTCTGGGCGAGTTGGTGCGGTCCGTGTCGACGTGAAAACCCAAATGTTGTGAAGCTGTATAACGAGTTTCACGCCAAAGGTTTAAATATCATTGGTGTATCGCTCGATAAAGACGCAGCTAAATGGACTGAAGCGATTGCAAAAGATCAACTCACTTGGCCTCACATCTCTAATCTGATGTTTTGGGACGAACCCATCGCAGCGCTTTACGGCGTGAAAAGCATTCCGGCGACATTCATTCTCGACGAGAAAGGTAAAATTATTGCTCGCGATCTTCGCGGAGAAGAACTTCGCGCTAAAATTGCAAGTATTTTAAAGTAATACGATAGATATCGAAACAAAAGGCTTCCAGTTTTGGGAGCCTTTTTGTTTTAAAATAAACGCAACTGCGCATCGTTTTCTAAGGTTTCAGGCGTTGCTTTAAGCTGAATGGTATTTCTGTCTTCAAAAACAAAGACATTTTCGCCTTGCAACCACAATTTCACTTCTGCTTCGGTTAAAATTACAGGCATACGCTTTTTGCTGTTGTGAATTTCGGCCATAAGTGCGTTGGCTTTAGTGGTAAGTATCGAAAAAGTTACGAGCTGTTTTCCCCAATTCTCGTAAATGTTGAAAATACAAGCGAGCGATAATAAACGATCGTCGTTTGAAAAAATTTCATACAAGCGCTTTTGCTTGCCTTTTGCATCAAGCCATTGGTATTCAAAAAACGATTGAATGGGCAGCACACAACGGTTGTTCAACGACGACTTAAAAACGGCTTTTTCCGCCAACGTTTCAATTCGGGCATTTAAGGTATTGGTTTCTTTGCGAAAAGCATCGACAGCTTTCGCGAAATCAGGAATGAGTCCCCAAGTGCCAAAGCTTGCCGTTTCGGGTAAAACAAGTGGAAGTTCGGGATAGCTAAAGCCGCTGATTTTTGCTCGATGCGTTTGATCCGGAGCGATATCACCCTTTTTATCTTTGAATTTTTTGCGGTATTGCTTTTCGATAGTCGACAGTTTTTGAACAGGATTTACAAAATAGCACATACTTAATTTTTGTGTTTCAATGCATTATTAATCCCAACATTCCATGAGCAGTAAATCGCCCGATTCGTGTTCAATTTTCACGATACCGTCTTCGGCTGCGGTATTGCTGTTTCCGTTTCGGTAACCTAAAACAAGTTGTTCATTATCAAGCGAGTAGAGCAGGTTGGTGGTTCGAATTCCGTATACGATTCCAAGAGGTACCAGCGAAATAGCAGTATTTTTTGGATACCATTTTTCGAAGCTTCGCGGCAGCAAAATAACGCGTGAATAGTCGTCGTAAACGGTAATTTTTAGCGATTCGCGATAGGGCGCCAACAGCGATAAGTTGCAAAAAGAATGATCGGCGCGCCGTCCGGTAGCCCAAACCACGTTTACGGCAACGTGACCGTTTGCAATTAAGTAATCGAACGCTTTTTCGAGATCGGTTTTATTTTGGTCGGGTGCCGATATGAACGTGAGATCGTTCTGGTTTTCAGCGATATTTGCTTGTGTGAGCGAATCGAAATCGCCCAGAACAACATCAACTTTTATGCGTTTGGCGAGCAGCCTGTCGATAGCGCCATCGAGAGCCACCACCACTGGCGACCATTCCAAGAGTTGGCCCAAAAGTTCGTCGCTGCACGCGGCACCGTTAGCAATGATAAGAGCAGGTTCCTGATTGTCTTTAACGATATGATGTGACGACACGTGTTACTGAGCTTGTATGAATGCCAAAGGAAAACAATTCTAGTCAGGAAACAAAATGCAGTAGCGCTCATCAAAGCTACATTTTTTGCAAACTAATCAGGCCTTAAAAGACATAAATGGCTCAATGTTTTAAGAAATTACGCAGTTTTTTGCAGCTATTCCCGCCATTGTTTCAAGTACGCACCAAAACGAGGTATTTTGCACGTGCAGCTCACGGCTTCTTTCAGTCGCCGCAGCTTTCGGCAAAATAGCCTGTTTTGCTTTGCGCGCTTTCCACGTCTGTCGGGGCTGTGAAAATACGTTACTAACGTTTGGTGGAAAAAACGTATATTCGTTAGAGATAATTGACGACTTAAGCACATGAAACAACATGTTAAATACAAGCGAAAATAAATGATTATGAGTTATTTAATTTACTTTTTTTGATT
>JAIXTU010000428.1 GCA_027483785.1 Flavobacterium sp. | reverse complement strand
GTTGGTTAGTTTGTGCTAATTTGAGCGATAATTTCATTTACGGCTGGTGCAATCAAATCGTTTATTGGCTGCGGATAAATTCCAAAGAAAAAGATAACAGCTGCTAGAGCACCAAAAACAAGCGACTCTGTGACGGTTAAATCGGCAAACGGCTTTTTATTCGCTTCGCCCAACATAACCTGCTGATACATTTTTAACATGTAATAAGCTCCCAAAACAATGGTTAAACCTCCGATAACGGCAAACCAAACGTTTTGTGTAGATAGTGAAAACAACAATCCGAATTCACCCACAAAATTCACAGTGCCAGGAAGGGCAACCGATGCAAGTGTAACAATTAAAAATGCCGAAGCAAATTTCACAGCTTGCGCTCGAATTCCACCTAATTCACTGATGGCGCGTGTGTGGTAACGGCGTTCTATTACTTCAACTGCAAAGAAAACACCAACAACCACTAAACCGTGTCCAAACATTTGAATGATACCGCTAGTGATGCCGTCGGCTGTTAATCCGTAAAAACCGGCAGCAATTAAACCAACGTGTGCAAGTGATGAGTAAGCCAATAACTTCTTCAAATCGCGCTGACGTAAAGCAACGATAGAACCATAAATAACACCAGCGATTCCGATCCAAACCAAATAAGGCATTAACTCTTTCGATGCATCAGGCGAGATCGGAATTTGCCAACGAATTACGCTGTACAATCCCATTTTCAGCATGATGCCGGAAAGTAACATGGTACCCATAGCAGGAGCTTTTTGGTACACATTCGCTTGCCAAGTATGAAACGGAATCAATGGAATCTTAATGGCATACGCTAGAAAGAAACCTCCAAAAACAAGAAGTTGCTCGTTGTAGGATAATTCTAAATTATATAAATCGGTTAATAACAAACTTCCCGCTTTTCCATACAAATAAACAAAGCCTACGAGCATAAACAACGAACCAGCAAAAGTGTAAATAAAGAACTTCACCACTTGCTTTTTGCGTTCTTCAGCATCGCCACTTCCCCAAATTAATGCAATGAAGTAAATCGGAATTAAAGCTACTTCCCAGAAGATATAATACAACAATCCGTTTGAAGCCACAAATGTTCCGCACATCGCAAATGCCATCAATAGAACGAGTGCATAAAGCGATTTTGCATTTGCGAATTTCGTTTCGATGCCACTTGCAACAATTAAGGGAAGTAAAGTTGTGGTAAGCACAAGCATCAGAAGTGCTAAACCATCTAATCGTAAATCGAAACCAATGCTTGGCTTTGCAATCCAATCGAAATGAATATTTTCTGGCAACTGCCCATTGTAATGCAGCGAAACCAAATAAAGCGAATATCCGAACGCAACCGTTGAAATCAACAATGCAACACGTGATGCCGCTTTCTCACCGGAAAAATACGTCAGTCCGGCGCCCGCTAAAAGTAAAATAAGTAAGTAGATAACTTCCATACGTGCTGATTATTGAGCTAAAAATAAATACGATACAATAAGACAGAATCCGATTACAAAAACGAATAAGTACAATCCGATACTGCCGTTGTGTACTTTTCGTCCTTGATTGCTTATCTCAGACGCTGCTTTTCCAAATCCGTAAACAAGCGATCCGAGTGCCGTTTCAATAACATCTCTAAAGAAACGCGCCAATAAGTTTATCGGTTTTACGAATACGTTGTCGTATAATTCATCAACGTAATATTTTTCAGCAAGTACTTTCGTGAATCCAGTCACTTCACTGTCTTCACTCGGAACTTCTTTATTTGAAATGTATTTTCTGTAAGCAATGAAAATTCCGACAATTGCGCCAACCGATGCCACTGCCATTAAGATGTATGCCGTTTGGTCTAGCGCATGGTGTTCTAGTGCCCCATCTGCGTGAAGCAAAGGTTCCAAAAAGTGCATCAACCAACTTGACCCTGGTATGCTAATCAAACCACCAACGGCTGCCAAAGTTGCCAAAATAACAAGAGGTATCGTCATTAAAGCAGGACTTTCATGTAAATGACTCTTTGCGTGCTCTGTTCCTCTAAATTCACCAAAGAAGGTCAAGAACATTAAACGGAACATATAAAAGGCTGTAAGAATCGATGCTAACGAAGCTACTGCCCAGAACGGAATACTGTAATGAAAGGCTTCCAATAAAATTTCGTCCTTAGACCAAAAACCCGACAGCGGAAAAATACCAGCGATCGCCAAGCTCGAAATAAGCATGGTAATGAATGTGATTGGCATTACTTTTCGCAAACCACCCATTTTGCGCATATCTTGTTCGTCGGAATTTGCGTGAATAACCGAACCTGCACCCAAGAATAAACACGCCTTAAAGAATGCATGTGTAATCACATGGAAAACGGCAACTTCATACGCTCCAACGCCCAATGCCAAGAACATTAGTCCTAATTGAGATACAGTTGAATAGGCCAATACTTTCTTGATGTCGTTCTGTGCTAAGCCGATTGTTGCTGCAAAAAGCGCAGTTGCGACACCAACAACGGCGATAACATTTTGAATGGCCGGAACCAAATCGAACAAGAAGTGTAGTCGCGTTACCATAAAAATACCTGCCGTTACCATCGTTGCTGCGTGAATTAATGCAGAAACTGGCGTCGGGCCAGCCATCGCATCCGGTAACCACGTGTATAAAGGCAATTGTGCCGATTTTCCACACGCTCCAATAAACAAACAAAGTGCCGCAACGGCCAACCAAGTAGAATCAACCAAACTACCTTTCGTTTGAAAGAATGTTTCCAAACCTTGATAATCGAGCGTTCCAGCTAAAGTTGCCAAAATAAATATACCGATAAGCAAACCTAAGTCGCCAACACGGTTCATAATGAACGCCTTTTTTGCTGCATCGTTGTAATCCTGATTGCTGTACCAAAATCCGATTAGCAAGTACGAGCACAATCCTACGCCTTCCCAACCGATAAATAAAATAGGCAAGTTACTTCCACTGACCAAAACGATCATAAAGAAGACAAACAGGTTTAAATACGAGAAAAACTTGTGAAAATCTTTATCGTGGTGCATGTAGCTGATCGAATACAAGTGAATCAGCGAACCGATACCAGTCACGAAAAGCAACCACAATAAACTTAGTTGATCGAACTGAAAAGAGAAATCAACGCTAAAGTTTTGGAAAGTTAACCAGTGAAACAAATCAGCTTTCGTGTTTGCGCCGGGTTCCAATCCTAAAAACAATACTAAAGTACAAACGAAACTAATAACAATAGCTAAAGTTCCGATAGCACCTGAAGCACCTTTTCCGAGTTGTTTCCCTAAAAAAGTATTGATTAAAAAGCCACCTAACGGAGCTAATAACAGCAGTAAAATAATCGATAAATCCATTAGTTATCCTCTAAGCTTTTTAAGATTTGACACATCAATCGACCCGATATTTCTGAAAATAGAAACCAAAATAGCCAAACCAACAGCTACTTCGGCTGCGGCTACAGCCATCGAGAAAAATACAAACACTTGCCCTTGAGCGTCTTCATGATACGTCGAAAACGCAACAAAAAGAAGATTTACTGCATTGAGCATGATTTCAATAGACATCAATACAATAATCGCATTTCGACGATAGAGCACACCGAAAACTCCGATGCAGAACAACAACACCGATAAAAAGATGTAATTGTTAATTCCAACTTGATTTAAAACGTCCTGCATTATAGTTGTACTTTTTCTTTTTTAGACAATAAAACGGTTCCAATCATGGCTACCAATAATAAAATCGATGCAAATTCAAACGGCACCATATAGCCCTCATCGCCATCTAACAAGACTTGGCCAAGAACTTTAATCGATTGATAATCAACTCCACTTGCCGGAACTGTATCGGCAACCGGTTGCGAATTCACAAAAATCGTAAGCATAATGAGGCACATGCAGCAAAAAACCACCACAGCGCCTAAGCGAGTGATACGCGGTTTGTGCACCTCGTCTTCTTTGTTCAAATTCATTAACATGATGGTAAACAAGAGCAAAATCATAATGGCCCCGGAGTACACAATAATGTGAACGATAGCTAAAAATTGTGCGTTGAGTAGCAGATAGTGTCCGGCTATTGTAAAGAAACAAATCACCAAATAAATAGCCGAGTGAATCGGATTTCTGCTGTAAATCGTTAAAAACGCTGTAGCAAGCGTGATTGCCGATAAGATGTAAAAAGTGAGTAGTACTGCCGACATTAACGAGTCATTTGAGATTGAGCATTAACCATTGCCTGTGTTAAAGGCATTACCAAACGGTCTTTTCCAAAGATAAAGTCTTCACGACCGTACATCGCTGGAACCAACTCTTTCGATTCTGTAAGATAAACCGCATCTTTCGGGCAAGCTTCTTCACACAAACCACAAAAAATACAACGCAACATATTGATTTCGTAAACCGAAGCATATTTTTCCTCGCGATACAAATGCTTTTCCTCAGGCTTGCGCTCGGCCGCAGTCATCGTAATCGCCTCAGCCGGACACGACAACGCGCATAAACCACAAGCCGTGCAATTTTCGCGACCAAACTCATCGCGTTTTAATAAATGCTGACCACGATACACGTCGCTTCGCTCACGCACTTGCTCCGGATATTTAATGGTAACTTTTCGCTTAAATAAGTGCCTGATTGTAATAAACAATCCCTTGATAATCGCAACTAAGTAAAGGCCTTCCCAAAAATTCATCTTTTTGTTCACCACCTCTTTTTTGCGTCCCGATAATGAAATCGTTTCTATTGCCATCTCTAATTTACTTTTTCGTTTTTATAGACTCTATCTGTCTTCGTATTTTACACAAGGTATCCCGATTTATTTCGGAACTAAATCCTTTCCCAATCACTATCGAGAAAACTTTTCAAATCTCGCTTCTCGTTTCTCGCTTCTCGCTTCTCAAAACTATCCTCTTTTTTTGAAGCTATTCCCGCTATCCGCTGTATCTTTTTTATTCCGCGAAGCTCCATAAAAAAGGATGCCGCTCCTATCGGGGCTAGGGCAATCGTTACCGACTAAAATCCTAACGCCTCTAAAATCTCGCTCTTCAATACAAAAATGCCAGTCAAAAATATGTTCACAATGGCCAACGGAATCAATATTTTCCAGCCCAAACGCATCAACTGATCGTAACGAAAACGCGGTATCGTCCATCTTACCCACATAAAGAAGAAGATGAAGAAACATATTTTCGCAAATAAAACAACTATTCCTAAGATATTAGCCGGATTCACACCCCAGTTGTTAACCACCCAGTCCATACCTGGATAGTTGTATCCACCAAAGTACAAGGTCGCTAAAATTGTCGATGAAATAAACATACTCGCGTACTCAGCGAAAAGATAGAATCCCATACGCATCGACGAATACTCCGTGTGATAACCACCAATTAACTCGGCTTCACATTCCGCTAAATCGAAAGGCGTACGATTTGTTTCTGCAAACGAACAAACCAAAAAGATTACAAAACCAATCGGTTGATAAAACACATTCCACTGCATGCCTGGCTGCTGAGCCACGATTTCGCGTAAGCTCAACGAGCCACTCATCATCAACAAAGCAATAATGGCCAATCCCATTGCAATTTCATACGAAATCATTTGGCTGGCAGCACGCATAGCACTCATCAACGAGAATTTGTTGTTCGATGCCCAGCCGCCAATCATGATTCCATAAACACCAACCGACAATACACCAAAGATGTATAATAAAGCTACATCGATGTCGGTTGCTTGCAAAATCACTGTTCTGCCAAACATTTCCAACTTATCGCCCCACGGAATTACGGCGCTCGTCATTAACGCCACGCTCATCGAAATACCTGGACCAACAATAAATAAAAACTTATTAGGCGTATCGGGTAAAAATTCTTCTTTACTAAACAACTTTAAACCGTCGGCAAGTGGCTGTAAAATACCGCCTTTACCGGCGCGATTCGGACCAATACGATCCTGTAACCAAGCCGCAACTTTACGTTCTGCCAAAGTCGAATACATAGCCATAAGCATGGTAATCGCAAAAATGACTACAATGAAAATGCTCTTTTCTATAATAATTGCACTATCCATAGACTACAGGTTTCCTTTTAAAAACGTTTCTTTCTCTTCCGGCTTCAAAGGTACACTCGTCATCGAGATTTTCTTGCGATCTTGGTCGCGACCTTTCAAAATATTTTTTTCCGTAGCAATAACTACTGTATCCAACGGACGTGTATAATTGTTTTGATTGATAACCGAGTCTTTTTCAAACTTACGCGGTCCTTCAATAACCCAATCCGCAACGCTTTTGTGCTCAAATCGACACTCGTTGCAAATAAATTCTTCCACTTCGTGATATTCATCTTTACGTCCGGTTACGCGCTGTATTTCGTTTCCGAACATCCAAACGGTAACTTTTCCACAACATTTATCGCAATCGCGGTGTGCATTAAACGGCTTGTTAAACCAAACACGCGATTTGAAACGGAAGGTTTTGTCGGTAAGTGCACCAACAGGGCAAACATCAATCATGTTTCCAGAAAACTCATTGTCGATTGCTTTCGAAATACACGTTGAAATATTGGAGTGATCGCCGCGATCGAGTACACCATGTACGCGATTATCGGTAAGCTGATCGGCTACCATAACGCAGCGATAGCACAAAATACAGCGATTCATGTGCAATTGAATATTCGGGCCGATATCTTCGGGTTCGAAGGTGCGTTTTTCTTCGATAAAGCGCGTCTGACTTTTCCCGTGCTTAAAGCTCAAGTTTTGTAAGTCGCACTCACCGGCTTGATCGCAAATCGGACAATCTAATGGGTGATTGATCAACAAAAATTCGGTAACCGACTTACGGGCGTCTTGCACGCGTTGCGAACTGGCGCTGTTTACTTCCATACCATCCATACAACCGGTAACGCACGAAGCCATGAGTTTTGGCATCGGACGCGGATCGGCATCTGAACCTTTGCTTACTTCTACCAAACAGCAACGGCATTTTCCGCCGCTCCCTTTTAGTTTCGAATAGTAGCACATTGCCGGTGGAACGCTTTCGCCTCCCAACATTCTTGCGGCTTGCAAGATGGTTGTTCCCGGTTCTACTTCAATCGGTTGCCCGTCTATTGTTACTTTCATTAATACTATATTTTAACGAACTCTTTTAATTCAAATTCATACTTCTTTTCGACCAAATATTCGAGTTGCAATTTGACTTTACGAATATGGTTGTCGGAATTTAAACACTCTTTCAACACATAATCTATCAACGCTACAAATCTACTATCATTTTCAGGAGTTGATGTCTTTGATCTTTGCATAAACTCCTCAAAATTTTCAAATCCAAAGTCTACAACGCCTTTATTTTGTATCTTCAAAAAACTATTAATCCAATGCTCAAACTGTATCGGGCCAATTAGAAACAAAAACTGGCACATCCCTTCTCTTTTCAAACAACGTAAGTTTCCGTCGGCATAAATTTCTTTGAAATCGTTTGGAACCTTTTTGTTTTTATCTACATCTATAATACCAATTCTAAAATTATCTCTACTCCTTTTTACAATACCATCAATTACCCCTTTGTCATTCTTCTCTTTTCGAATCAAACTTTTATCTCCGAGCAACTTAGCAAAGAAATAACGATCTGCATTACACTCTACACCAACAGTTGCCATTCTTTAATTGTTTTCCCACAATTGGTCGAAATTAAAAAATGCATTCATTCCAAGCTCGTAGACATCTTCATTCTTTTCGCGCTGCATGAGCTTCACTTTCGTTTCGCCCGAAACATTATTTACTAAATAAATATTGGTTTTTGCCTTGCTTTCCTCGTCTCGCAAAAATTCTTGAATGATAAAATCACTGTGAGTAACAATAAAAAACTGATTGTTGTTCTTATCGTACTTCACAGAATTCGTAAACTCTTGTATGTATGGCTCAAAACAATGTGCTTCTGGCTCTTCGAATAACAAAACCGTTTCTTTGTTACTTAAAATTGCAGCTTGATAAAAAATTGTTCTTCGTAAAGTATCAGCTAACAATTCGTAGTCATGCTCAAAAATTAAACCATCCGAACGCTCTACCTGAATTTTAATCTGATATAAACTATCTAAAACAAATTTTCTATTTAAAATTCTAAATTCATTTTGTATGAATTTTAGTAAGTCTGAATTATGGTAAGCGACATATCCTAAATTTCCGCCGAAAGGCACTTTTAGTTGAATCTGATTAACTTGAACGATTGTATCTACAAACTTATCAGAGTTGAACTTGTACGAATGCAACAAAGAATTATCTGTATTACTGACTCCAGAAAAACCTACAGATTCAGTAAGGATATTGGTACCATTTTGGTCATAATCTAAAGTATGCAGTAAATCATTCCCTGAGACCTTAGTGAAACTAATTCTATCAAGAAGCGGCTGAAAAGAAATAACATTGTCATTAATTACAATTAATCCCTTTTCTTTTTCTCCTTCTGATCCTAGGTAAAATAACTGATCAATCCTGTCAAATCTAGTAATGGTCTTTAGATTAAGTGAAGAATTGACATTATCTTCTTTTTGAAATAACATCTTCAATCCCAACGCCTCCAACAAATTGCTCTTTCCTGCATTCGGCTTTCCAATAAAAACATTAATTACATTGCAATCTTTTATCGATGCTTGACGTATCGATTTAAAGTTGCTTATGTGAATGTTATTAATGTGTTTCAAGGCTTTCTTATTTCAACTGATCTAAACTCCTACTCCAGCAACCAAGTGCTTTACCTTTTCAAAAGGTTCTGCTACAAAGTGATCGCGGTTTTTAATTTTTTCTGGGAAACGAACGTGGTATTCAAACTCGTCTCTAAAATGACGAATGGCAGCAGCAACAGGCCATGCAGCCGCGGCGCCTAACGGACAAATCGTATTTCCTTCAATTTTCGATTGAATATCCCATAACAAGTCGATGTCTTCTTCTCGACCATGACCGTTTTCGATACGATGTAGTACTTTCTCTAACCAGCCCGTTCCTTCACGACAAGGCGAACATTGGCCGCAGCTTTCGTGGTGGTAGAAGCGTGCAAAATTCCAAGTGTTGCGAACAATACACGCGCGATCGTCATAAACAATAAACCCGCCCGATCCAAGCATTGAACCTGTAGCAAATCCGCCGTCGCTCAAGCTTTCGTACGTCATTAAACGATCTTCGCCGTTTGCTGTCTTGTATATTAAGTTCGCCGGTAAAATCGGCACGGAACTTCCGCCTGGCACAAATGCCTTTAACGGACGATCGGTACTCATTCCTCCTAAATATTCATCGGAATTCATGAATTCATAAACCGACAAACCTAATTCTATTTCGTAAACTCCTTGATTTTTAATATTTCCAGAAGCTGAGATCAATTTCGTTCCTGTTGAGCGTCCGATTCCAATTTTCGCATAATCGGCACCGCTGTTATTTACAATCCACGGCACTGCCGCAATCGTTTCAACGTTATTTACCACAGTAGGATTTGCCCACAAACCTGATACCGCTGGAAACGGTGGCTTAATACGCGGATTTCCACGCTTGCCTTCCAACGATTCGATTAATGCAGTTTCTTCGCCACAAATGTACGCTCCAGCTCCGCAATGAACGTGTAATTCCAAGTCGTAACCTGAACCTAAAATGTTCTTTCCGAGGAAACCAGCAGCTTTCGCCTCTGCAATAGCGCGCTCTAAAATCTTATAAACCCATATGTATTCACCGCGGATGTAGATGTAAGAAAGGTTTGCGCCTAAGGCATACGACGACGTAATCATTCCCTCAATAAGTAAATGCGGAATGTACTCCATCAGAAAACGATCTTTGAAAGTACCCGGCTCCGATTCGTCGGCGTTGCAAACCAAATGTCTTGGCTTTCCACTCTTTTTATCGATAAAGCTCCACTTCATTCCGGCCGGAAAACCAGCTCCTCCACGTCCGCGTAATCCGGAAGTCTTTACTTCTTCCACAACTTCATCGGGCGTCATTTTCTTTAACGCCTTTTCAACAGATGCATAACCACCTTCGCGACGATACACCTCGAAGGTTTTGATTCCGGGAACGTTGATTTTATCTAATAATATTTTTTGTGACATATTATTCTAAATATTTTTCTAAATTACCTAAAACGAACTTTATATCATTTTTCAATGGAATTATTTCTTCTGTAGCTATTTTATAAATGACTTCTGTATCTACTTTAAAATATTCGTGACTTATAACATTCCTAGTGTTAACAATCTTTCGCCACGGCGTTGCTATTTGTGGATGATATAAAATCTTTTCAGAAAGCTTATTCACTGCTTCTCCTATAATCTCTAATTTCCTTTCAACAGCAGCTTGCTTTTCTTTATTTGATTCAAACAACTCAAAATCTACATCTTTTAAAAACAACTCTAAATCAGCTATTGCTTCTAAAATATGTTCAATTCTTACACTATCAGATAATTTAGGCTTCATAAATTAAAACCTTATCCTTATTAACGTACTCTGCTATTAGGTGAGAAATATATTTGAGCGAAACAAAATCAACATCTTTATTTAACAATAGCTTTATCTCATCCCACCAAGTTACAAAATCAAATCCTTTCATTTTTGAATAATCCCAATCGATCAGCAAATCAATATCACTGTTCTCATCAGCTTCGCCTCGTGCATACGACCCAAATAAATACACTTTCCGAACAGGTTTGTCCTTAAAGAAAGTTTTTATTTGTTCAATTTCAGCGGCTGATAAATTCATTACTTATCGTGTAACGTTACCTTATTCTCTTTGCAATCCGCGATCAATTGATCGATTTTTTCTTCATTCAAGTGCTCCACGTAGAAATCCCCCAACTGCATCATTGGTGCGTATCCGCAAGCTCCTAAACACTCTACACCACGTACTTCAAATAAACCATCGGCGGTTGGCTCTGCTACTCCAACACCCAATTTCTTACAGGTGTAATCCATTAAATTTTCGACACCATTCAAACAACAAGGCGAAGTTTGGCAAAACTCGAACATGTATTTTCCAATCGGACGCTGGTTGTACATCGTATAAAACGTGACGACTTCATAAACCTCAATAGGTTTGATGCCTAAAATCTCAGCTACTTTATCTTGTAATGGAACGCTAAGCCAGTTGTCGTGCGCATCTTGAACTTCGTGCAAAACGGGCAACAAAGCCGATTTGCGTTTATCGTCGGGATATCTCGAAATCAACTCATCGATTCGTGCCTGAAGTTCAGCTGTTATATTGATATCTTGATGGTACTGTTTTCTTTCCATAATTTCGTTATGCATCTAATTCGCCAGCAATTACATTTAAGCTCGAAAGTGTTGCAATCGCATCGGATAACATTTCACCTTTAACCATATAATTGAATGCTTGATAATAAATAAAACACGGACGTCGGAAATGCAATCTGTAAGGTGTGCGGCTTCCGTCTGTAATTAAATAAAACCCGAGTTCTCCGTTTCCGCCTTCAACTGGGTGATACACCTCAGTAACTGGAACAGGAACCTCGCCCATTACAATTTTAAAGTGGTAAATCAAGCCTTCCATAGTGTTGTAAACTTCGTCTTTTGGAGGAAGGTAATAATCTGGAACGTCGGCGTGATACGGACCTTCTGGCATTTTGTCGATAGCCTGACGGATAATTTTCAAACTTTCCCAAACTTCGGCATTACGCACACAAAAACGGTCGTAAGTATCACCTGATTTCCCGACAGGGATTTCAAAATCAAAATCTTCATAAGATGAATACGGCTGCATCACACGAATGTCGTAATCAACTCCAGTTGCACGTAAATTCGGACCTGTAAATCCGAAATTCATAGCATCTTCCGCTGAAATCGCACCTACATTAATGGTACGATCCATGAAAATTCTATTTCGCGTCAGCAAACTTTCGAATTCCGTCCAAATTGGCGGAAATTCTTCTAACAGTTTTTCGATTTTTTCAAAAACTTTCGGAGACCAGTCGCGTTCAAAACCGCCGATTCGTCCCATATTTGTTGTCAAACGTGCACCGCAAATTTCTTCGTAGATCTCATAAATCTTCTCGCGATACTGGAACACATACAAGAAACCCGTTAAGGCACCCGTATCAACTCCTAAAACCGAATTACAAATAATGTGGTCGGCAATACGAGCAAGTTCCATAACAACGACACGCATGTATTGAACGCGCTTCGGAACTTCTATTCCCAAAGCTTTCTCTAAAGTCATCCACCAACCCATGTTATTGATTGGCGACGAACAGTAGTTCATACGATCGGTAAGTGGCGTAATTTGATAAAACGGACGATTTTCGGCAATCTTTTCAAAAGCGCGGTGAATGTATCCAACCGTTGCTTCGACTTCGATAATTCGCTCGTCATCTATTAACAAAATATTTTGAAATATTCCGTGGGTGGCTGGGTGGGTAGGTCCTAAATTGAGAATTGAAAGCTCGCTGCCATCGTCGTTTTTGTGCTTTTCGATAATTGTAGCAAAACGTTGTTCTGGTGGTAAAAGTAACTCTGACATGGTACTGCTTTTAGGTTAACAATTATCTGTGGTTCTTCCGAAGAAACGGTCGTCTTTATCGGTACGTCCGCCGTCTTCCATCGGAAACTCTTTACGAAGTGGAAATACGGTCATTTCGTCCATATTCAAGATTCGCTTTAATTGCGGATGCCCCATGAACCGGATTCCATAGAAGTCGTATGTTTCGCGTTCCTGCCAATTAGCACTGCGAAACAAATCGGAAACTGTTGGGATTTCAGGCTGCGATCCACTTAAAAAACATTTGATGCGCACTCGGACGTTTTCAAACCAATTGTGCATGTGATATACTACCGCAAACTGCCTGTCTTCGCTAGCTTCCGGATAATGTACGCCACATAAATCGGTTAAAAAATTAAAATTCAAAGACGGTTCGCTTTTCAAAAACACTATAACCTCCTTAATCACAGCAGGCTCAGCTTCAAAAGTTAATATGTCGTGAATCTGATTAAAATCGGAAACGCTGTCTCCAAATTTTGCAATCAGCGTTTCGTGAATAAATTGGTTTTCTAAACCCATTTTATTGGATGTTGTATGAGGCTAATAATTCAGTGTATTCAGGTGAACTGCGGCGACGTACCGACTCGCTTTTAACTAAGTCTTGCAAACGAATAATACCGTCGAGAATTTGCTCCGGACGCGGCGGACAACCTGG
>JAIXTU010000056.1 GCA_027483785.1 Flavobacterium sp. | reverse complement strand
GTATAACATTTTATATGGTGAAAGAGAGAAATTTTTCAACTATTTTGCATGGGTTAAATTGAATATCACTTTTATTGAAAAGAGCTTGAAAAACATGATTTCATGAATAATAATTTCTATACATATTGCGTACTTAAATATCAGCATTCGCCATTTTTGAATGAAAGCTTGAACATTGGCGTACTAATATACTTTCATGATTCACAAAACTTAGTTTATACTTTTTCTAAGGGTTTAAGCAGAGTTAAAAGCATTTACAGTAATGTACCAGAAAAAACAATAAGAGAATACATCAAGCAGATTGAAAAAATACTTATTCATTTTGGTAAGTTTAAAAGTGAATTGATACCATTAGGTGGTGCGAGAAATTTTTCAGAGTTTGTGTCTAAAAACCTGATAGTTCATGATTCAAGTTGTTTGCAATTTGATGGGTTTAGAACCCAAAACAAATATGATTTCACCGACATTGCTATTAGTCAGGCAATTACAAGAAAAGTACTAATCAATGATTTCAAAACTTCTAGTTTACAACCACAAGAGCCGAAAATTATAAAGAGTCTATTCCTAGAATTAAACCAATCAGGCTTCCAAAATAAAGCAAACCCCAAGCGATATGTTAAGGATTTTTCTATACCTACTTCTACAGGTAATTTTAACTTTGATTTTGCTTGGAAAAACGGAGTGTGGAATTTAATTAAACCTGTAGGATTCGATCTTAAAACTGCAGATGGAATAATAGGAAAAGCTAGACAAAATCTGGGTGATTTTACTGACTTTTATAGTGAGGTCGGAGCGAAGGAGTACAAAACTAATGTATTAGTAGGCAGACCAAAAGAAAGAAGTTTGTTTTCAAGTTACGAAAAGGCGTTAAAAATTTTAGAAAAATCGCCAAACACCGAAGTAATTGAAGAAGAAAACTTAAAGATTTACAGTGAAAAAATTTTACAAGCAGTCTCAGTAGGTTAACGCTAACTTAAAAATCTTTATTATTTCGATAGATATTTTTCATGAGCTTAAAATAGATTATCTGCCTCATTTTCGAAAGCATGAGAGTTCATTTTCTAATTTAACTTAAAAAAACATACAAGATTTTGCTACCAAAGAACACTCTTGAAGAATAAAAGAAGAATAAAAAAGGTTAAAGTTTATTTACCAACAACCGAAAACTGTTTCAATTTTCCGCTTCGCGATCGTTCTAAGGCCGACTTTTGTTCGAAATTAAAATGCAATCCCTTTTCTAAGTACCGTTCGTTAGCGGCAATGATTTCTGCTTTTTCGGTTTCAGACAACGGCTCGTTGGCAACGTATTCAATAGTAAAACTATCGACTTTTGTTTGCTTTATCACAAACTCTTTCACATTAGCTCGATCTTGAATGACGCTTTTGGTAACGTAATAAAACGTAAGGCCGGGCGTGGTTTTTCCGCTTGGTAAAACTGCAATATCGTTGGTGCGACCGGTAAGTTGTTTCAGGATGAGGGTTTGTGTTTTATCGTCGAATTCCATAATGCCATTGTCGCCAATATCGTATCGAATAAACGGATGTGCGCGGTTATATAATGTCGTAATTACTATTTTTCCTGCTTCGCCGTAAGGCAAAACCTCATTCTTTTCGTTCAAAACTTCTACCAACAAAGTAGTCTGATTGATTTTCCAAACGCCCGACGGATTTTCAAACGCAATTAAATCCAGCTCGCTTGCGCCGTATTCGTTTACAATGGGCACACCAAAAGCACGTTCCATAAACTGCCTATCGCTTTCAAACAGCATTTCCGATGTCGTAAAAACGGCTTTCAAGGTCGAACAAACGTCTATTAAAACCACGTCTTTTTTCGCTAAATACTTCGCAAACAGCAGTAACGACGATGTGTAACCATTCAAATACGCAAAAGCCGACTTTTGAAATCGCGTTAAATAGGTTTCCAAAACACGATCCGACAAATCGAAAACCGGAAATCGGCGTCGGTGCATCAAAAAATCTTTGATTTCCTCTTTTCGTTTTGGCAAACCTTCTAACGGAATGCCATAAAAACGCGCCTGTAAATCGCGGTTAAAATCGATATCGTGTGCTCCAAATTGTTGTTTGATGTACGCCCAAGTAAGTGCATGGCAATACTTGTCTTTCGCAAAAATAAATGGCTCGCCACTAGATCCGCTGGTTTTGTTGACGTACACGTTTTTAGTTGTAAATCCTGCACTCAACCGCTTGGCTAGTGGTTGTTGGAAATCGGTTTTGGTAAGAATGGGTGCCTCGTGGAAACTAGTTGCGTTTGCTTTTTCGAACAGTTCTCGGTAGTAGGAGTTGTTTTTCAGATGAAATTCCAGAATTTCCGCAGCTTTTTTGCGCTGGTATTCCGCGGCATTTTCAGCGAGTTCACGCTCAAATTGTTGCAAATCTTTTTGTGCTTTCTGCAAAGGAAAACCCAGCCATTCGAGCGATAAATCAGCTAAACCGATCACGAGTATTTGTTTGTCTCAAAAGTAATCAAATCGGATTTAGCTGCCGCATTTTTCTAAAAACGCAGTACTTTTGCGCGACTACGAAACACAACAACATGAACATTTTACTATTGGGTTCTGGCGGAAGAGAGCATGCTTTCGCGCACAAAATCACACAATCATCACTTTGCAGCAAATTATTTGTTGCTCCAGGAAATGCTGGAACGGCTAGCTGTGCCGAAAACGTTACTATTGCTCCAACGGATTTTCCCAGAATCGCAACTTTTTGTTTGGAAAACGATGTGAAAATGCTGGTTGTTGGACCCGAAGATCCTTTGGTTAAAGGCGTTTACGATTATTTTTCAGAAAACGATTCGCTGAAACACATCGCTGTTATTGGGCCGTCGCAAAATGGTGCACAACTTGAAGGAAGTAAAGAATTTGCTAAGAAATTTCTGCAAAGACATCATATTCCTACAGCGCAATACGGAAGTTTTACTGCGGAAACCATCGACAACGGACTCTCATTTTTGGAAGGAATGTTACCGCCTTACGTTTTAAAAGCCGACGGACTTGCCGCTGGAAAAGGTGTGGTGATCCTCGAGAATTTAGAGGATGCGAAAGCAGAACTGCGCAGTATGTTGCTCGACAGCAAGTTTGGAGCAGCGAGCGCTAAAGTGGTTATCGAGGAGTTTCTCGATGGAATCGAAATGAGTTGTTTTGTAATAACCGACGGAAAATCGTTCAAAGTTTTACCTTTTGCGAAAGATTACAAGCGAATTGGTGTGGGCGATACGGGTTTAAACACAGGCGGTATGGGAGCTGTTTCGCCGGTTTCGTTTATTGATGCCGCGTTGGAATCGAAAATCGTGGACCGCATCGTAAAACCAACGGTTGCGGGTTTAAATTCGGATGGTATTGTGTATCGTGGGTTTGTTTTTATTGGATTGATAAATGTGGGTGGAAATCCGTTTGTTATTGAATACAACGTACGCATGGGTGATCCGGAAACCGAGGTTGTGTTGCCAAGAATTAGCTCTGATTTGGTGGAAATGTTTCAGACGGTATCTACCCAGACTTTGGAAAATTACGAACTACAAGTAGATTCGCGCACCGCGGTAACTGTAATGACGGTTGCAGGAGGTTATCCAGAAACGTATGATAAAGGCTTTGAAATCTCAGGAATAAATACGATAACAGAAGCGATTGCTTTTCATGCAGGAACAACACTGCAAGATAAAAAAGTGCTAACCAACGGTGGTCGGGTTATGGCAGTAACGGCGTTGGCTGATGATTTGCCTGAGGCCATAAAAAAATCCTATCAAAATGTCGAAAAACTTCATTTTGATAAGATGTATTATAGAACGGATATTGGTAAGGATTTGTTGTAATGCTTACCGATTCGTTTTTATTTCAAGAACGAGTGTGCGGTAGTATCCTGGTTTTCTTCGTCGTTTGCTTTATGCAACTGCAATTGCTTAATCCAGTAATACGTGTAACGAACGCAAATAGCCATGAAAATCCAGTTTATGATGTTTGCTAAACTCCAGTAGCTAAGCTCTAAACTTCTAAGGCCATCAAGTGGAACAAATAGAAAATCAACAAAAAATGTTTGAATCCCTTCCCAAAATGCTTTCATCTGTGTCTATATGTTATATTTACCAAGCAAAAGTATAAAATACTTTAATGATTACAACACTTTTTAGCAAATCGAGACCGCTCAATTATTTGATTGTTGCTTGTTTGGCTTTGGGCAGCTCGATCATGGCTTTTCAAGCAGATTCGAAAATTGAAGTTAGTGCTTTGGTACAACAAATAAGTTGCAGTATTCTCTGGTTGCTTAGTTTGCTGTTG
>JAIXTU010000350.1 GCA_027483785.1 Flavobacterium sp. | reverse complement strand
TGTTGCTTACCCGATACTGATCTTGGTCCCGGATCTATAAATAAACTTTGTCGATCAAATATTTGTTCCGGATTTCGTTTTGGTATGTTTTGATTTGCGTAGCTGTTAGACTCGCCATACAGAAGATTGCCCTGAAGCTCACTGTACTGATACCACTCCGCTTTTTTATTTGCCAAATGTACTGTCCACTCGATAGAAGTAACATTAGGAGTATCAAGAGTTATCTCTTGACCATCGTCATTGAAAATCTTAAAAGGCTGACCTTGTCTCTTGATCAGTCCTTTAGAATCTTTGAAATTTTGGATTGGACTAAGCTGGTTTCCAAAAAAATCGCAGTCATAAGGAAGACCACCAATACTGTCAGGAGCTAAACAGATCTCCGTGGTACTGTTACCCAAGCGGGCGATCCCAATAGAAGGGTGAATTTGTAGTGCCATAGGTTAAAAAATTTTAGTAGATTCGTTTTTAAGAGTGGTATCTGCTCCACTTTTTTTTAAATAATTCCCTTGTAAATCATACGGGTGACCAGCCCGTTCCTTGGCCGTTAAGTATTTTAAATTATCTATAACTTTAAACGGATTTTATTAATTATCATTTATCTTAAAATAAATTATAAGTTATTACATGTTAACCCCATCTTACTTCTCACCTCGAAAACTTTGAAAACTAGCCAAAAAAGTATAATAAATAATCCAATACAACAGGACAAAAAATTCTCACAAATCTCAATCGTCAAATTAAATCCTTACAAGAGTTAACTTTCAAATATGTTGAAAATTAATTAAAAAATACAACTGATATTATAGTTAAATTTTCATTATCCTCATCTCTAATATCGTTTTCATATGCAATTTTCTATTAACTCTGCTCGAGCTTAAGTATCCTAACGTTCTTCTGCTAAAGTACCCGATCCTATTTTCCTGTCAATACCTACTTATAGGTATTTTTGCATCATCGTCAAAAAAAAAATTAAGTAATCCCATTGTCCCAAAAACAATTTGTTTAGTGCTATGAATAAAGCGATAACTTGGAAGAAACTGCAATTGTCTGGAACGGAAATTTGACGTCGACTAATAGACTATAGAGCTTAATTACTAATTCTAACAAATCCTGACAAGCTTTAGAATTGCGAAGTCTGTCAGAAAAAAACTATCCTAATTTTTTGATTTGTAAGCAAATTGATTCTACTAACTACATACGACATACACGAACAGCATATTTAGAATATTTGCTAACTCCTTGGGATTTCCGGCGCTTTCTCAATCCTATAAGGCCTCGCCAATCGGTCGCTAAGCGAATCAACGCGCCATTATTCCGTCCGTTTTATCTTATATGCGAAAAAATATCGAAATTCCCATAACGCAACAATGGATGCCATCGCTGTCGCTAACCCGGAAAAAAAGCGAAAAAATGTAATTGCATTCTAGTGTATCTTCCAAAAAGTAGCACGGTGTTTCACAAAGTTTTTCATAATGTACACAACCCCGCCTTCAACAAGCTCAAGCTACGAAGATGCGTGAGTTCAAGCGGGTAAATTGATATTGTCGCGATTTCGATTGCTTTCAGAACTATCCCGACACGATTCGGGACTAACTTCTGGCTTCTACTAGAATCTTCCGCCTTCAATTTCTTCGTCGAACGCATGACTTTAATCTAAAAGAAACAAACATAAAATTGTGATTAATGCCGGTAATGCCTGAACAAAAAAGATTTTTCTACTAGCACTTAATGCGCCGTAAATACCCGCAACCGACACACAAATTAAGAAAAAGAGCGCTATGTTTTTCGACCAAGTTATATCCGAGATTAGTATCGACCACAGCAATCCGGCCGACAAAAATCCGTTATACAAGCCTTGATTTGCAGCTAATGCTTTGGTAGGTTTAAACAAGTTTTCGGGCAACGACTTAAACGTTCTCTTACCGATAGTTTCCCACGCAAACATTTCAAAATAAAGTATATACAAATGTTCAAGAGCAATTATTCCGATTAATATTTTTGTAATTATGTTCATTTTCAATCCTTTAGTAATTTCATATTTATCTAACGGCACTTTGTTAAAATTATTTGGCAGCTCATCTGAAAAAGCAATTCTTGAATATAGTTTAATCACTACATCTAATTGCTAATCAATTAATTGCGTTCATTTTCTAGAGAAGAACCTAAGTATTTATTTTTTTATTTGGGCGTTCCGGCGCCTCAGTGCCAAAGAAACAAATCAGGCGCCGTCGGGTTTTTCGCTTCAATTTATTTTTTGCCCGACGCGGATCAAAAAATAAGATTTCCGCTACAACCCCTAACGCGGGCGAAGTGCACCTAAAAATAAGTGGAAAAGTTGCATTTTGTGGTTTCTCGGCTTTTTTAGAAAAATGGAGTTTGTAAAATCGTAACTTGTGTTAGCTGCTGCATTTCTTTTTATTCGTCTGCTGAGAGTAATCGGTTTAACTCCCTTGCCACAAATTCCTGTTGCGATTTGTTCTGGAAGTCGAACCATTGCTGCCTGAAGTCGGAGTCGTCAATAACATACCCAAACGCTCTAAATGGTTTATTTTTATTCAACGCATCGAATAGGCGACTTTGTAGATCATTGTCTGAAACTTGGTCGGCAAATTTGCGCATCACTTGAAACGCTTCGCGTGACGTCCATTTTTCAATTTCGTGGTAGTCTTCGAGGTTATTCTCTAGTTCTTCATTTTCGTCGCCCCAAGCGTCAAAGTCAAGATCTTCGAGACTATCCTCGTCCGGTACGAAAAGTAATTGCCCGCTTGTCTTGTGTATAAAAGCGCGCAAGCCGCAATCAAGTTGCTCTGCAATTTCTTTAATGTTGTCAGCTGTGATGAGGTTCCTATTCATAAGTCAAATCTAAAAAAAAGTCTTTTGATTAGCCTTGAAAACATCCGTAATTATCTTCGTCAACAATTTTTAAAAAGTCTTCAAGTCCTCTTACTGTCGGTATTGGTTGATACGCATGCCATTTATTATCAGCACGTTTCCAAAATAATTTCCAAACATTTTTATTTTTTACAAAAATGGCTTTAGCATAGCCAAATGTTAGTATTTCATTTGGATTGTCCCAAGCAGGACTGATTTAATTGATAATAACCGATTGCTCAACGATTTCATAACCGATATCAAGTTGATGCCTAATTTCAGGTTCCGTCCGAAAATTTGAAATGTGATGTTCCATAATCTCAATGATGTCAACCTAATTTTGTAAGTTCAAATGTCATGTTTATTCTGGAGTTTGTTTTTATTTTCGTGCACTTTGCCCGCACAAGGGATTGTAACGGAAAGCCGTGACACGAGACGGCGATTGAAGCTGGTTTTGGTGCAGCGACAGCAAGAAGCTGTGCAAAAACCGTAGCTGAAACGCCGGTTCGTGTTGCGCCTTGAAGTGGAAAGCCCGACCTGCCGTTGCACTTATTTCCACTTAATACCTACGGCAGGATGTGCCCAGAAGAACAAGAATCAAGTAACACATTCGTTAATCTCAAGGAACTGAAAATGAATGCGTCGTATGAGGGCGTTGCAAACCCCTATCCTAGCCCGCCCTTTTTGCCGTGTAATTGGCGCTATTTTTTTTCATTCCAAGCCCATTTCGCAAGTCGTGTTTGAAATTAGGTGACTATATTTGCGCAGATTTTTTATTGCTATGAGAATTTCCTACAATTGGCTGAAACAATTTTTAAAAACCGACCAAAATCCGGACGAACTCGCCGTAGTGCTCACCGATTTAGGTCTTGAAGTGGAAAGCGTCGAAGCTTTTGAATCGGTTAAAGGCGGACTGAAAGGCGTGGTTGTGGGACATGTACTTACCTTCGAAAAACACCCAAATGCCGACCGTTTGAAAGTAACTACTGTAGACATTGGTGAAGCTACTCCGCTACAAATTGTGTGCGGTGCCGCCAATGTTGCCGCCGGACAAAAAGTTCCTGTAGCAACCATCGGCGCGGTTTTACATACGCACAGCGGCGAATCGATAACCATCAAAAAAGGGAAAATTAGAGACGTTGAAAGCTTTGGTATGATTTGCGCCGAAGACGAAATTGGTCTCGGCAGCAGTCACGACGGGATTTTAGTGCTCGATAGCAAACTCAAACCCGGAACCGCACTCGCCGCCATTTACAATATTGAAAGCGATTTTATTTTCGAAATCGGCTTAACACCAAACCGCGCCGATGCCATGTCGCACCTGGGCGTAGCACGCGATTTACGTGCCGGCTTGCTCCAAAAATCGAGCGTTCCGGAATTGCAAACCCCATCGATTTCGAGTTTCCGCGTCGACAAACGCACGCTCAAAATTGATGTAAAAGTAGCCGACAGCAAACTGGTGCCTCGCTATTGCGGCGTTACCATTTCGGGCGTAACCGTAAAAGACTCGCCTACATGGTTGCAAAACAAACTAAAAGCTATTGGCTTAACGCCGAAAAATAACGTGGTTGACGTTACGAACTATGTGTTGCACGAACTCGGACAACCGCTACACGCGTTCGATAACGCGAAAATAAACGGTCAGAAAATAAACGTTCGAACGGCCGCTGCTGGCGAGAAATTACTCACACTCGACGACCAAGAACGCGAATTACACGAAGACGATTTGGTAATTGCCGATGCGCAAAATCCGCTTTGCTTGGCAGGCGTTTTTGGTGGGAAAAATTCGGGTGTATCGAACGAAACCACTAGTATTTTCTTAGAAAGCGCGTATTTTAATCCGGTTTCGGTTCGCAAAACAGCAAAAAGACACGGTTTGAGTACCGATGCCTCGTTTAGATTTGAACGCGGTATCGATCCGAACATCACGGAATATGCCTTGAAACGCGCCGCCTTATTGATTCAAGAAGTGGCAGGTGGCGAAATTACGTCGGATATCATCGACATTCATCCCAAGAAAATTGAGCCGTTTACCGTTTTTCTAAACTTACAGAAAGCACAGAAAATTATCGGACAGCAAATTCCTGCTGATACAATTAAAAAAATACTCGCTTCGCTAGACATCAAAATCAATAGCGTAACCGATACCGGTTTGGGATTGTTGATTCCGCCGTATCGTGTTGATGTTCAGCGCGAAATCGACGTTATCGAAGAGATTCTTCGCGTGTACGGATACAACAACATTCAGTTTTCTAAGAAATTGAATGCTACTGTAGCGAATTCGCCGAGAACGGAGTCGTTTAAATTGGAAAACAGCATTGCCACGCAATTGGCTGCGAACGGCTTCTATGAAATGATGGCCAATTCGTTGACATCGCCGGAATATGCTTCGGAAGATGCCGTAAAATTATTGAATCCGCTTAGTTCCGATTTAGCTGTTTTGCGCACCAATATGCTCGATTCGGCTTTGGAAGCACTAGCGTACAACATTAACCGCAAAAACAAAGATTTAAAGTTTTTCGAGTTCGGAAAAGTGTACAACACGGAAAACGGTGCGTACCACGAAGCCAAAAAACTAACCTTGGTAATTACCGGAAATCGATACGGCGAAAACTGGA
>JAIXTU010000281.1 GCA_027483785.1 Flavobacterium sp. | reverse complement strand
TGTGTAAACGTCCGGCGGTATCAATAATTACGACATCGGCATTTTGCGCTACAGCCGAAGTTAAGGTATCAAACGCTACGGAAGCCGGGTCGCTTCCCATGTTTTGTTTTACCAACGGCACTCCTACTCGATCAGCCCAAATTTGCAACTGATCGATTGCGGCTGCACGAAAAGTATCGGCTGCTCCGAGTACTACCGAATAGCCCGCGGTTTTCAATTGCGACGCTAGCTTACCGATCGTGGTGGTTTTTCCGACACCGTTTACGCCCACAACCATAATGACGTACGGCTTTTTACCTGTTGGGATGCTAAAATCGGTTTCGTTGCCGGAATTGGTTTCGGCAAGTAACGCCGAAATTTCGTCGCGAAGTATTTGATTGAGTTCAGCGGTGCCAAGGTATTTATCGGCGGCCACGCGTTTCTCGATTCGTTCGATGATTTTGATGGTCGTATTTACACCGACATCCGAACTGATTAGGATTTCTTCCAGATTATCGAGTACCTCATCATCGACCTTTGATTTTCCGGCAATAGCTTTGGTGAGCTTTCCGAAGAAGCTGGTTTTGGTTTTTTCGAGTCCTTTATCGAGTGTTTCTTTTTTCTCGGAAGAAAAGATTTTCTTGAAGAAATTCATGTGTGTACTATTTTGGTAACGATTGCCCTAGCCCCGATTGCAACGGAAATCCTTTTTTGCGGTTCGGCTTAAGCCGCAAAAAAGATTGGAGTGAAAAGCGGGAAAAAGCTTCTAAAAAACAAAGATAAATAAAAAAGCCGCCTTCCATGAGAAAGCGGCTTATGCTGGTCAAGTTGTGATTATTTCTTTTTCAAAAACTCGTCTACTTGCTCGGGAGTCATGATAGCCTCAACGAACACGTACGCTCCGGTTTTAGGAGATTTCACCATTTTGATAGCTTTTGACAATCTTTTTGATTGTGTTTGTAACGTTGCTACGGTTTTCTTTGCCATGAGTTCCTAAAATTACTTGATTTCTTTGTGAACGGTTACGCGCTTAAGGATCGGGTTGAATTTTTTAATCTCCATACGATCGGGCGTGTTCTTTTTGTTTTTTGTTGTGATATAACGCGATGTACCTGGAACACCAGATGTCTTGTGCTCTGTACACTCTAAAATTACCTGAATTCTGTTACCTTTCTTTGCCATTGTGCGTATTTTTTAGGATTAACCGATAAAACCGTCTTTCTGAGCTTGCTTAACAACAGCTTCAAAACCTTTCTTGTTGATGGTTTTGATTGTAGAAGCGGCAACACGCAGCGTAATCCAACGTCCTTCTTCTACAGAATAGAAACGTTTTTTAATCAAGTTAACCGAAAATTTTCTTTTCGTCTTGTTCATCGCATGCGATACGTTGTTACCAACCATCGCTCTTTTACCTGTTAAGTCGCAAACTCTTGACATTATCGTAATCTTTAATTCGTTATTCAAATTGAGCGTGCAAAGTAAGTGAAAAGAAACCTTACAGCAAAATTATAATTACAAAAATTTTAAAATTTCTTTTTGCAGTAATTCGAGTGCTTTTGCGACCGCTCTATCGATGACTTTTTCGCGCGGTTGCCCGAAATCGAACTCGAATGCTTCTACTCCATTTGGTGTGGCCAGACCGATAAAAACCTTACCTACAGGCTGCCGTTCGTCGCCGGCGCTCGGCCCCGCATTTCCGGTTGTTGCCAATGCAAAATCGGTTCCGAATTTCGCCTGAACTGCGGTTGCCATTTGCTTTGCAGTTTCGGCGCTAACAATGCCAAATTCGCTTAATGTTTGTTCGGAAATGCCCAGCAATTCGGTTTTCGATTCCGTGCGATACGTAACCATACTGCCGTAAAAGTACTGCGATGCACCTGCAACACTACTGAGAGCTTGTGCGATTTTTCCACCTGTGCAGCTTTCTGCCGTTACTATAGTTCGCTTGGCTTGAGTTAATTTACGACCTACAACTACTTCGATCGAATCGGTTTCTTCGGTGCCAACGATAATGTCTCCAATGATTTCTTGCAGTAAATCTACTTGCACTTTCACGGCGTCTTTCAGCAGTTGTTCGTTGCTGCCGCGCGCTGTGAGTCGTAACCGAACACGACCGGGACTTGGCAAATACGCTAATTTAACGAATTCGGGTAAGGCATCTTCCCAATGTGCGATGCGTTCGGCAATGAGACTTTCTCCTTGTCCGTACGTCATTATCGTTTGGTGGACGATAAACGGACGGTCGTATTTTTCAACCAAAAGCGGAATGAGGCGATCTTTTACCAGATGTTTCATTTCGTACGGAACGCCGGGAAGCGAAACGAAAACGGTATTTTCTTTTTGCAACCACATGCCAGGTGCGGTTCCGTAATCGTTGAACAAGATTGCGGCTTGCGTTGGCACAAGCGCCTGATCTTTATTTAGTTGCGACAACGGTCGGTTAAAATACTTCTCTAACATTTGGCGAACATGTTCCAAAACTGCTGTGTTTTCGACGAGCGTATCGTTAAAATACTCGGCGATAGTTTTTTTGGTGATATCGTCTTTTGTTGGACCTAAACCGCCGGTAATTACTACTAAATCGAATTGATTTTGCAGCTCTTGAAAGGTGGAAAGGATGTGCTGACGATCGTCGGAAATGGAGCGCATTTCTAGGGTTGCGATGCCAATTTTATCGAGTTCTTTAGCGATAAACGAAGAGTTGGTATCGACAATTTGTCCGATGAGAATTTCGTCGCCAATAGTCAGAATTGCTGCTTTCATTAGTTTTACATGTTGCTTACAGCGAAAAATCTTTCATGATTTCGCGAACGGCTTTATCTACACGTACGGATAAATCTTTGAAGGTGTCTTTAATCTCTCTGCGTTTTCCTTTTCGTTTGGCCCAGGCTTCGATTAGTTTCACTTCTTCGTAGGCGTTATCCATTCCGAGCAAATCGAGCGTTGGCTTGATTTTATGAGCTGCAGCATGCGCTTGATCGTACTTTTTTGTTTCTATTCCTGTTTTCACGAGTTCCATTTCTTGTGGAACTTCGGTTACGAAAAGTGTGGCAATTTGTTTGGCGAACTCGTCGTCGTTTTCAGAAATTGCATAAACTTTTGCTAAGTTATAGTGTAGTGCCATTATTTTATTTGTAATCGAAATAGTTTTTGGTTTTCAAGATAGCCTTCCAGAACGTCGTTTTCTTCGACTTTACCCACGCCGGCGGGAGTTCCGGTGAAGATAAGGTCGCCTATTTTCAGGGTAAAGAACGTAGAAATGTAAGCAATTAAATCATCAATTTTAGTAAGCATCAAAGCCGAATTTCCGGCTTGAACGCTTTGGCTGTTTTTTCGAAGTTCGAAGTTAAGATTTTCAAGCGAATCGAAGTTGCTGACAGGCACAAAATTTCCGACCATCGCAGAGCCGTCGAAGGCTTTGGCTTTTTCCCATGGAAGTCCTTTATCTTTAAGCTTTTGTTGTAGATCGCGTGCTGTAAAGTCGATGCCAACAGTAATTTCGTTGTAGTATTTCGATGCGAATTGCGGTTCGATGTACTTTCCTACTTTATTGATTTTGACAACTAGTTCTATTTCATGATGGATTTCGGACGAAAATTCAGGAATTACAAACGGATGTTGTTTGAGAATGAGTGCGCTGTCTGGCTTCAAAAACAAAACGGGATCGGTAGGTGTCTCGTTTTTAAGCTCGGCAATGTGATCAGCGTAATTTCTTCCTACGCAAATAATCTTCATATATAGTTAGCATTAGCGATTGCCAAAAATGCACATTTTTTAGTTAGGATTACGTAAAAAAGCGTGTTGATTTAGTTCGGAGAAATCATTATTTTTACACTTTACGCCTTTCAAATTGTATCCGCCATGTTCGAAATTTTAATCTCACAATTTCTGAGTATAGCTACAGGACTTATTTCCTCGTATTTGTTTTTAATTTACTTTCTTAGAAAAAAGCGTGCTCAAATTAGCATTTCGCCACATATTAGTAAAAAGGAGTTAGATGGTCAAATCAACTACTTTTTTAAATTCGTAAATCAAACTCATGCCGAAATCTTTGATGTTCGTATTGAACCTACTTTTTATAAACAAGTTGGTGGAATCGGCGGTCATAACATCCAAGGAAAAGACATTAAATTGGTTCAGGATTTCATATCTTATATTCCCGAAAAAAAGTCAACAGATCCAAATAGTTTGCATGCTTGGCGTGTTCGCACGACTCAGGATTTGGAAAAAGAATGGCAAGATGAATCTTCTTACATTCGACTTACTATCATTGCAAAACATTCCTTATCAGGATTTAGCAGTATTTTTGTGCAAGAATTTCATTCAAAAGCGTCGATTACTTCAAAACAATTTGTTGCTGGTGATAGTTTAGAGGTGCGGTAAAAAAATTGTTGTATGACTCAAAGAAATTTATATCTTTGTTATAACTTTGTTGTAAATATGTTTTTTATGAAAAATGATGTTATTGCTGGATAAATGAAAAGCTAGCTCGTAAATTTTCGAGCTGCAATAGTCTATTAATAAACTGTTATGCTGTGCTAAATCGCATGGCTTTTTTTATGCTTTTGTATTCAACTTTCGCAACTTTATCGCTGTCAGAACTTTT